>JAKMDG010000209.1 GCA_022428035.1 Longimicrobiales bacterium | reverse complement strand
CTCGCGCCGGGTGGATGGTTGATTCTGTCCGGTATCCTGGACCAGGAGTGGACCGAGTCGTGTCAGCGGGCGGAATCACACGGCTTCGTATTCGTGCAGGTGGACGAGGACGGGGTTTGGCGATCGGGGCTCTTCCGACTGGCCGTGTAGGTTCCGGCCGCTGGACGGAGCAGAGACGGCTCCCTCGTCATCTCAGGCCACCCGGCGCACGAAGGCCTGTCTCGTTGCTCGCTCCGTGAGTGCGATGGCGTACCACCTCGTGGCGTCCGTGCGGGATCGAGCGTCGATGCCGCAGCCGAGCCACCGAACACTCTCGCGGAGTCGGTAGGCGGGCGGTGCCCCCTCGGGCGGTGGCGCTCCCTGCCCGACCGCGACGACCCACGTTGCCGGCTCGGCGCCCGATACGATATGACGCCAACCTCCCTGCCAGGATTCGAGTACGCGGAACTGGCCGGGGTGCTCTCCGATTACGGTCCGGAGGCGAGTCTCGGTCAGGCTTTGATCTACATCGCGTCGAAGCAGTCGCAGGAGCTCGGTAAGCCGAAGTGTCGGATGCGCATGACTCTGAAGCAGGATTTCGGCGCGCTGAATGATCGGGTGCATCGACTCCTCCGAAGCGTGGTGCAGGGGGTGCGCGATCAAGGTCGGTTTTCGTTGGGGGCGCAGCCATGTCGAGAGCGGCCTCTTTGCACGTGTGCGTGGACACCACCTGCCATGGTGGGTACCCTCGAGCGAACCTGACACCCAGGAGAATGTCCGTGCACGATCCGAGCTGCCTCTTCTGCCGCATCGTTGCCGGAGAGATTCCGGCAGATGTGGTCCATGAGACTGGTCGCACGATCGCCTTTCGGGATATCGCGCCGCAGTCGCCCGTCCACGTGCTCGTCATCCCTCGCGAGCATGTGGTTTCGTTGGGTGCTGCAGAGGACGATCAGGCATCGCTCTTCGGCGAACTCATGCTGGCGGCCCGTGACGTTGCGAGGAAGGCGGGACTCTCGGACTCGGGCTTCCGGACCGTACTCAACAGTGGACCTGACGGTGGCCAGGAAGTGATGCATGTCCACGCGCACGTGCTCGGAGGCCGCGCCCTGACGTGGCCTCCAGGCTGAGCACCGGTCGCCGCGTTGATGCGGTCGACATGCGTCGATAGCTTCCGCGTCCCCCGAACGAGAACCGAAGCCTTCACACCAGGCGCACCGTGTCCAGTCCCCTGAAAGATCGAATCCAGACCGACCTGAACGCTGCGCGGAAGGGGCGTGACAAGGCGCGCACGCTGGTCCTGTCCACGCTGCTCTCCGAGGTGAAGAACAAGGAGATCAACGCCCGTATCGAGGTCGACGACGAAGCGGTGCTCCAGGTCGTCACCAAGGCGATCAAGCAGCGGCGCGATGCGTCTGAACAGATGCGGGCCGCCGATCGGCACGAACTCGCCGATCTGGAAGACGCTCAGGCCGCCGTGTTGCGTGATTACCTGCCAGAGGGCATGAGCGAAGACGAGGTCCGTGCGATCGTCCGGGAACTGATCGACTCGGGCGTCGATCAGATGGGGGCACTCATGGGCCAGGTCATGCCGCGCATTCGCGGACGCTTCGACGGCAAGGAAGCCAATCGGGTCGTCCGGGAGGAACTTGGCGCCTGATGTCCGGCCCATGACTGACCACGCGCTCGGAGTACTTGAATTCGAGCGCGTCCTTGAACGTGTGGCCGCCCGCGCCTCCAGCGAGGTCGGCCGGCGGCGGATCCTGGCTCTTCGACCCCGACACCGGGTGGAAGAAATTGCCGGAGAACTCGACCGGGTCGCCGCCGTCATGCGACTCGTGGACGCGTCACCCCAATGGGCGCTCGGTCCCATACCAGATCTCGACGAGGTGCTGCCCCAGCTCGGCGTCGATGGTGCTGTGCTCGACCCGATCGGCGTCTTCCGGATCGGACAGCTGCTAGGTACCGCAGAAGCGGTCGCCCGACGGCTGGACGGTGCCGATGACGATGTCGCCGCGTTGAGCGCGATTCGCGAGCGCCTGGTCGAGGATGGCGACCTGGTGCGACTCATCGAACGGTCGGTGGACGAGGAGGGCGTGGTACTGTCGTCGGCGTCTTCAGACCTGCGTCGGGTGCGTGATCGGCTCAAAGGGGCTCAGAACCGCATTGTAAAGCGCCTGGAGTCCTTTCTGTCCTCTCTCTCCGACCGCTTCGTCGTTCCTGACGCATCCGTAACGATTCGTGATGGCCGCTTCGTCATCCCGGTCCGGCGTGAGGGGAAGGGAGAGGTCGGAGGTATCGTGCACGATGAATCGCAGACGGGTGCCACGTTGTACATGGAGCCTCCGGTGGCCATCGAGGCGACGAACCAGCTTCGCGAACTGGAACGGGAAGAGGCGCGAGAGATTCGCCGGATCCTGGGCGAGCTCACCGAGCGGCTCGCACCCCGACGGCACGAGTTGAAGGGCGCGTTCGATGCCCTCGCCGACTTCGACGCGCTGCACGCCCGCGCTCGGACTGCCGTGCTGTGGAAGGCTGCTCCTCCCCGCGTCGATATGCAGGCACCGGGCCTGCTCGAGCTGAGGGGGGCACGTCACCCACTTCTGATCGAGGCAGGACAGGGGACGGTGATCCCGTACGACCTCACACTCGATCACGCAGAGCGGTGCCTCGTGGTGTCGGGTCCTAACACGGGCGGCAAGAGTGTCTTTCTGAAGGCTACGGGACTGATCGCCGTCCTCACGCAGTCGGGTATCGTGCCGCCCGTTGGTCCCGGAACGCGACTGCCGGTCTTTAACTCTTTTTTCGCGGATATCGGGGACGAGCAATCGATCGCGCGTAACCTGTCGACGTTTTCGGCTCACCTGGAGAACCTCAAGGGGCTGGTGATGGCCGCGGATGAGCGGTCCCTCGTGCTCGTCGATGAGATGGGTACGGGAACCGACCCGGCTGAGGGTGCAGCACTTTCCCGAGCGGTCCTCGAGGCGCTCGTCGCGCGCGGGGCCACGACGATCGTCTCGTCGCACCTCGGAGAGCTGAAGCAGCTCGACGGGGACGGGAGTGGTATCGTGAACGCGTCCATGCATTTCGATTCCGAGAAGATGGCCCCCACGTATCGCCTGACGAAGGGCCGTCCTGGAAGGAGTTATGGCCTCGCGATCGCCCGGCGACTCGGCTTTCCGGGGGACGTTCTCGACCGGGCCGAGTCCTATCGCGACAGCGGCGCTGCGCGCATGGAGGACGTCCTCGAACGGCTCGAAGAGCAGGAGCAGCAGGTCGAACGTCTGCTCCACGAGCTGGACCTGGAGCGGCGCCAGACGAATCGCTTGCGCAACGACGTGGAGTCACGGGAGCAGACTCTGTCTGAGGCGGAGCGTACGGCTGAGGGCCGGGCTCGTGCTGACGCACGCCAGCTGCTCATGGACGCACGAGCCGAGGTCGAGTCGGTCATCGTCGAGCTTCGTAGCGCTGCCGAGGAAGGCAGAGATCTGGAGG
>JAKMDG010000190.1 GCA_022428035.1 Longimicrobiales bacterium | reverse complement strand
ACCCCCAGGAATGCGACCGCCAGGATTTCACGCTGCTGCTCTCGCGAGAGAAGCGCGTTCCCCCCGCTTTTCTTCTTCGAGCGTCCGCTCTTCGAAGCCTTCTTCTTCGGGGCTGCCTTCTTGCCCTTGCTCTTCTTCGAGGTCACGCTCGAGTCACGTTCCAGCTCGGGTGATTGTCTGGTCGTGCATCTCGACCACGATATCGTGCCGATCCACGTCCGCGCAGATCACCAGATCGTCCGTGAGGCCGATGTCGATCACGGCCTTTCCACCTGCTGCGAGACTCAGGAATCGCCTGGTGGGCTTTCTCGCCTGTGCGAGTGCCCGTGCAGCCCGTGACGCGTCATTGAACTCCAGTTCCTCATCCTCGTCGTCGCGATCCTCGACGATCCTCTGGATGAGGTGCCCTGCACAGAGTGCGTCGTCGAGCGCGAAACCGTCCTCTTGACCGGCACATACCACGGCGATGAGTTCGGTTGACGCCAATTCGGCGGCGACCGCAGCCAGGTTCGTCAGGGCACACGGGAGGACGCGCGCACCCTCCTGAGCCACGCTGAGCGCCCGCGTTCCATTCGTGGTACTCATGACCAGCTTCTTGTCCTCGACGACCTCCGGTGTGAACTCGGCCGGTGAGTTACCCAGGTCGAAGCCCTCGATCTTCTCACCCTTGTGTTCGCCGCACAGGAGCGAATCCTCTCGCCCAAGGGACGACGCGAGTCGAACTGCGTCCTCCGTGGACTCCATAGGGAAGACCGCACGCGCCCCATTGGCCAGCGCCTCGATGATCGTCGTCGTCGCCCGCACCACATCGATCACGACGACCGTCGACTCGGACAGCGATGCGCCGTCGACCTCGGGCACCGTGAAGTAGGTGTCGATCCTCATTCGGCCGACTGATCCTCCGCCATCATGCGTGCCACAAACCCTGTGTCCACATCGCCGGCCACGAAGTAACGATCTTCGACGATTCGGCGAAGAAACGGGATCGTCGTGGGAATCCCTTCGATGACCATGTGATCGAGCACGTGTCGTGCCCGCACGATCGCCTCCTCTCGCGTGTTGCCGCTCACGATGAGCTTGGCGAGCAGGGAATCGTAGTGCGGCGGAACCTTGTACCCGGCATAGACGTGCGTATCGAGGCGCACACCCGGTCCTCCCGGGGGATGGAAGGCTGTGATCGTGCCCGGACCGGGCGCGAAGTTGCGATCCGGATCCTCTGCGTTGATCCGGAACTCGATCGCGTGCACCCGATGCTCGACATCGCCTTCCGGTGCGGCCAGCGGCTCTCCAGCCGCCACCCGGATCTGCTCCTTGAGGAGGTCGAAGCCCGTTGTCACCTCGGTGACGGGGTGCTCGACCTGAATGCGCGTATTCATCTCCATGAAGTAGAACGAGCCGTCCTGATCGAGCAGAAACTCGACGGTACCCGCACCTACATAGTCGATCGCTTCCGCAGCGAGAACCGCAGCAGCGCCCATCTCGGCACGCAGTTCAGCCGTCAGCACCGGAGACGGCGCTTCCTCGACCAGCTTCTGGTGCCTGCGCTGGATCGAGCAATCACGTTCACCGAAGTGCATCACGCGGCCGTGCTGGTCCCCAAACACCTGAATCTCGACGTGGCGCGGTTTCAGGATACACCGCTCCAGGTAGACGTCAGGGTTCGCGAACGCGGCGCGAGCTTCATTCTGGGCCGCCGCGAAGAGCTTGGGGAATTCGTCTGCGTCCATAGCCAGCCGCATCCCCTTCCCACCTCCACCCGCAGAGGCCTTGATCATGATCGGGAAGCCCATCTCTTCCGCGATCGGTGCGGCCTCTTCGAGCGTCGGTACGATACCATCCGAACCGGGAACCGTTGGCACCCCGACCTTCATCATCGTCTCACGAGCGGTCGCCTTGTCGCCCATGAGGCGGATCTGCTCTGGCGTGGGCCCAATGAAGATGATGCCGGACCGGGCGCAGACCTCGCTGAACTCGGCATTCTCCGCCAGGAAGCCATACCCGGGGTGGATGGCCTCGGCGCCCGTGACTTCGGCCGCTGCGATGATCCGCGGAATGTTGAGGTAGCTCTCGGCCGCTGGAGCAGGTCCTATGCAGACGTCCTCGTCTGCGAAGCGGACGTGGAGCGACTCTCGGTCCGCCTCGGAGTACACGGCGACCGTCTGGACACCGAGCTCGTGGCAGGCACGGATGATGCGGAGCGCAATCTCCCCGCGATTGGCGATCAGGACCTTCTTAAACAAGTGTTTA
>JAKMDG010000188.1 GCA_022428035.1 Longimicrobiales bacterium | reverse complement strand
GCCCAATCGTGTCGGTCCGTTCGGGCTCCTCCAGCCCATCGCAGACGGCATCAAGAACATCCTCAAGGAAGAGACTCTGCCGGGAACGGCCTCACGCTTCTTCTTCATCCTTGCGCCGATCCTGGTGCTGGTGCCGTCTCTGGTGACCTTCGCGGTCATCCCGATTGCGGCTCCGCTTCCGACACGGTGGGGCGTGGTCGACATGATCATCGCTGACGTGCCGATCGGGATCCTGTACGTGCTCGCCTTCAGCTCGCTTGCTGTGTACGGCGTTGTCCTCGGGGGCTGGGCATCGAACAACAAATATGCGTTTCTGGGTGGCCTCCGCGCCTCGGCCCAGATGGTGAGTTATGAAGTCGCTCTGGGGCTCTCGCTCATCGCCGTCCTGATGATGGCCGGCAACGTTACTCTGACGGAAATCGTGTGGCAGCAGCAGCAGCTCGGGATGTGGTTTGCGTTCCCACTCTCGCTTGCGTTCATCCTCTTCGTCATCTCGGCGTTCGCTGAAACGAACCGACTTCCCTTCGATATGCCGGAGGCCGAATCCGAGCTGGTGACGGGCTACCACACTGAATACTCGGCGATGAAGTTCTCGGCCTTCATGATTTCCGAGTTCGGCCACATGGTGACCGCGTCCGCGCTCATGGCCACGCTCTTTCTGGGAGGCTGGGACCTGCCCGGCTCCTGGGACAACGCGTTCTGGTACAACGGACAACTGATCAGCGGCTTTGCGGCGAACGGCGCCCCGATCGCGGCGCAGCCCGCGGTATGGAAGACTCTGCTGACTTTCGGTGGATTCGCTGCCAAGACAGGCTTCTTCCTTCTGGTCTACATCTGGATACGGTGGACGCTCCCGCGATTCCGCTACGACCAGGTCATGGCGCTGGGCTGGAAGGTCATGCTGCCGACATCGCTCGGGTACGTGATGCTCGTGGCGATGACCATTCTCGTTCTCGACGAGGTCGGGGTGCAGTATGGCTTCCTCTACGGGCTCGTACTCACGGCCGTTAGCGGCATAGCAACGCTTTCCTTCATGTTCTTCCTTGACCGTGGTCGGACGATTGCGGGTGCCGGCGCGCTGCGCACCCAAAAGGTCGAGGTCAAGACAACCCCCCCTGTGGTCGTGTCCGGCAGAGCCGAGCCGGCCCCGGCGGGAGACTAGCGAACCGATATGGCGATCTCAGTCAAGTTGATGCATCGGCCGGAGCCGGAGTCGACCTCCTACCTCCGTGCGGCGCTGAGCGGGATGGCGCTGACCTTCAAGCACATGGTCAATCCGACCAAGGTCACGCAGCAGTATCCCGAAGAAATGACGGACCTGAGCCCTCGGTGGCGCGGGACACACGTCATGGAACAGCACGCGGACGGTCGTCCGAAGTGCGTGGCGTGCGGCCTGTGCCCCACAGTCTGTCCCGCGAATTGCATTCGGCTCGTGGGTGGCGAGGACGATCAGGGGAATCGTTATCCGATCGTGTACGAGATCGACGAATTTCGCTGCATCTTCTGCGGAATGTGCCAGGAGGTCTGCCCCGTGGAAGCGATCCACGTCGGGCGCCACTTCGAGAATGCTGAGTACACCCGCGACCGCTTCGTCTACGATCTCGATCGACTGATGGAGCAGGACCACCCGAGCACGCTCCTTTGGGACCCTTCGGACCCGAGTTCCGAGTAGTGGCCACAATTCTCTTCTATCTGTTTGCGGGGCTTGCGATCGGCGGCGCCATCGGCGTCGTCATGTCGAAGAGCCCAATCGGCAGCCTTCTCTTCATGATCACCGCCCTGGGTGCCTTGGCGGGTACGTTTGTGCTCCTGGAGGCTCACTTCCTGGCAGCCATTCAGATCATCGTGTACGCAGGCGCGATCATGGTGCTCTTCATGTTCGTGATCATGCTGCTGAACCTCGGGCACGATTACCAGAAAGACCTGAAGGGCGGCGCGTTCGCGGTTCTGTCGTTCGGCGTCATCGGCGGAATCGCTGGGCTCATGGCCCAACAGCTGGGCTCGACGGGTCTGCAGGATGGACCGGGCGGCGCGGCGATCGACGCTGCCATGGCGGAGCACGGTGCCGTCGGTGCCATCGCGACCGAGCTCTACACGACGTACGTGGTGCCCTTCGAAATCACCGGAATTCTCCTCCTCGTCGCTATCGTCGGCGCCCTCGTGCTCGCAAAGCGGGAGGTCTGATGATCACCGAAGCACTCGTGCTCAGCGCCATTCTCTTCGTGATCGGTACGTTCGGCGTCCTCGTGCGTCGTAACGCCATCGTCATGTTTCTGTGCATCGAGCTTCAGCTCAATGCAGTCAACCTGAGCTTTGTGGCGTTCAGTCGTCTCTACGGAATCGAGGGTCAGATCTTCGTCTTCTTCGTGATGACCGTTGCTGCAGCGGAAGCTGCCGTCGGACTGGCGATCATCATCTCCATCTTCCGTCACTATGAGACGGTGAACGTGGACTCCTTCAACCTCCTCAAGTGGTGACCGGCGTGATGGCATCGCTTGCGATCCTCCTGCAGGGCGGGGGACAGACAGCGGACGGTGGGCATTTCGAGCCATTCTTCCCCGGACTCGTCGTCATCCTGCCTCTGCTAGGATTCCTGCTCAACGGGATCCTCGCGCTCCAGCATGCGCGGGCGTCGGCCGATGCGGTCCGACGGGGATCCGAGCTGGACCTGGGCGACGCCTCGTCTCGCCCCTCGACGCACACCCTCCCGACATGGATCGGTCCAGGGGTGATGGCCCTCGCGTTCCTGATCACGCTCGTGAACTTCACGCGCATGTTCGGGGCGCACCTGGAAGAGCCAGTCATCGTTCATTACTGGACGTGGATTGCGACCGGGACCTTCACGGTCGAAGCCGCGCTCCAACTCGACCAGCTCTCGATGATCATGATGATGATCATCACCGGTGTGGGGACGCTGATCCATGTGTTCAGTGTCGGCTACATGAAGGACGATCCCGGGTATCCGCGCTACTTCGCCTACCTGAACCTCTTCGTCTTCTTCATGCTCGTCCTCGTGATGGGGTCGAGCTACGCGCTGATGTTCGTCGGCTGGGAAGGGGTCGGGCTCTGCTCGTATCTCCTGATCGGATAC
>JAKMDG010000184.1 GCA_022428035.1 Longimicrobiales bacterium | reverse complement strand
GCAGCGACCGCCCCAGCGGTGTCAGCCACGATCCTGTGGTGAAGCGAAGCCGACGGCCGTACGGCAGAGGCATGCCCGTCTGCACGACGCCCTTGCCGAAGGTACGCTGACCGAGCACGACGGCGCGATCGTAATCCTGCAGAGCACCGGCGAGAATTTCTGCCCCGGATGCGGTGAATTCGTCAACCAGGATCACGATGGGCAGTTCGGGAACCTGCACCGGCCAACGATCGCCATACGAGTCGGTCTCGGGCTCGCTCGCAGCACCACCGGGCACGCGCTGCACCGTGCTCGCCAGTGTCGAGCCCGGCGCCAGAAAGAGATCCGCAAGCATCAGAGATTCGTCGAGAAACCCACCCGGATTTCGACGAAGATCGATGATCAGGCCTTCGGTCTTCCCGAGCTCCGCTAGCGCCTCGTTCATCTCACGAGCGGCATTCCTCGCCACCCGATCCATGATGACGTACCCGATGTTGCTGTCGAGTACGCCCCAGGTGACCGCAGGGACGTGAACCTCTTCGCGCGTGATTGTGAACGGGATGGGCTGATCGTACCCGGGGCGCTGGATCCGGACTTCGACGTCGGTCCCCACGGGGCCGCGGATCGAGTCGGCGGCCATATCCGTCCCCCACCCAGTCGCGTCATGCTCGTCGACGCCCACGATGACGTCGCCGACCGAGACTCCATTGTCATTGGCGGGAAATCCGCGAAATACAGCGGTGACTGTAATCGCGTCGTTGAGGAGCGTGATCTGCAGCCCGATACCGGAGTAATTTCCGGTCGTGTCCTCCTCCCACGCCTCAGCCTCCTGCGGCGTGAACAGCTCTGCGTACGGGTCGTCGAGCGCGTCGATCATGCCATCGATGGCCGCTTCCCAAAGCGTGGAGTCGCTGAACGAGTCCATGTGCATCCGGGAGATCGCGTTCACTGCGCTCGAGAGCACGTCCACCTCTGGGGCCGCCTCCGAAGGACGACTGTCCATCGCCTGAGCCGAAACCGCAGAAGCGGTCAGCGCCAATCCGAGTGCAATACACGCCGCAGAACTCTTGATCATTCAGCCCGTCCGGGTGGTCGTATTCATACCGATTCTGTAACCCCCACGCCCCGGTCGTCGTTCCTCGACGGGCCCGGGCAGGTACACGACCGGAAACGCGTCACGCACCTGCACCACGCGTGGCAGAGGGGGTATCTTCGAATGTGCTGTTTCGAGTGCGTACCAGCCACTCCACCGATACGCCCGTACTGCCCATGAATCAAGATCGAGATCACGCTCTGCGAGTGTCCCTCGAGCAGCTGAAGCCTCTGAAAGGGGACGTGGCCGGGAATCTCACGCGGGTCCGTGAGCGCGCGGGCTCCCATGCCGGCCAGGCCGATATAGTGGTCTTCCCAGAAGCCGTCCTCTCCGGGTACTTCCTCGAGGGCGGCGTGGGGGAGGCCGCACGATCTGTTGACGAGGTGATCACAGGGCTTGGAGCGCCTGCCGGGGACGCTCCCGATGTTGTCGTGGGTTTCTACGAGCGCTGGAAACGTCGGCTGTACAACAGCGTGGCCTATCTGGAACCGTCAAAGACCGGATATCGCGCTCGCCATGTGCATCGGAAGCTCTTCCTGCCCACGTACGGCGTGTTCGACGAGGCGAGGTTCGTCGAGCCAGGCACGGAGGTGCAATCATTCGACACGCGGTTCGGTCGTTTCGGGATGCTCATCTGCGAGGATGCATGGCATTCTGCGCCGGGCATGATCCTCGCGCTCGACGGCGCCGAAGTCGTTTTCATCGTCTCGGCCTCCCCGGCCCGCGACTTCAGCCCGTCCGGGGAAGGCCGGCCCCAGAACCTTGCCGACTGGGACCGGATCGCCCCACAGCTCGCCGGCGAGCATGGCATCTTCTGCCTGGTATCCCAGTTGGTGGGCTCTGAGGGTGGCAAGCTTTTTCCAGGTGGTTCGGCGGCGTTCGGGCCGGATGGTTCTGAGATCGCACGCGGCCCTCTCTTCGACGAGTCGAGCACCGCTGTGACCCTGGATCCGCGTTCGATCGACCGCGCTCGGGCGGCAACGCCACTCCTCTCCGACCTCGAACAGATGCTTCCGCATCTTCAGCGGTCATTGGACCGCGCCGCACGAACAGCCGGAAGTGAGGACGAGGTCGATCCCGTCGAGGTCTCAACCGCCAGCGTGGTGCTGCGCGGCGCAGGGCCCGGACCTGCAGCGGACCCTGCGCTGCGAGAGTCCAGCGTGCTCGATATCGATACCGAACTGGTGGAACGCACGCTCGTAGAGTTCATCCGCGAGGAGGTCCAGCGC
>JAKMDG010000173.1 GCA_022428035.1 Longimicrobiales bacterium | reverse complement strand
GCCCATATATCGATGGTGACTTCCTGACGGTGTATCACACGATTCGGCGGGATGGGGAAGTTTTGGGTGTGCTTCGGATCCAGTCGGACTGGGGGGATCTGAGAGACCGTGTTCGCGCGTTGACGCTAGCTGGGTTGGGGACCCTGATGGTGACATTGCTTGTCACCTTCCTTTTGACCTCGCGGCTACAGCGATACATCTCGGGACCGATCTTACGCCTTGCGGGTGTGACCAATTCGGTGCGGGTGAACCGAGATTACTCAGTTCGTGCGACAAAAGAGAGCGATGATGAACTGGCTCAGCTCGTAGACGGCTTGAACGAGATGCTCGCGGAAATTCAGGTGCGAGACGAAGAAGTCACATCAGCCAGGAAAGACGCTGAGCAGGCGAACCAACGTAAGAGTCATTTTTTAGCGAATGTGAGTCATGAGCTCCGGACTCCATTGAACGCGATCGTAGGGTACGCGGAGTTGCTCTCAGAGGATGCCGCGGAGGAAGGGCGGGTCCAGGTGGTTGCGGATCTCAATCGCATTCATTCGGCGGGTATGCACCTACTGTCGATGATCAGCGACCTACTGGATTTATCAAAAATCGAGGCAGGCAAGCTTGACCTGACCCTCGAGGCGTTCAGGGTTTCACCGCTGCTGGAGGAGGTTGTGAGCGTTTGCTCGCCTCTGCTGCTAAAGAATCAGAATGAGTTCACGGTCGGACCGGCTGACGACCTCGGGACGATCTATGCAGACGCCAGATTCGTTCGTCAGATATTGTTCAATCTTCTCTCGAACGCTGCCAAATTTACAAAAAATGGCACGGTCGCTCTCAATGCAGAACGTATGGAGGACGGCGCTCGTTCTTGCCTGCGGGTGAGCGTCACCGATACGGGCATTGGAATGAGTGAAAACGAGCTGGGTGAGTTGTTTCAGGCCTTTACCCAAGTGGGGGAATCATCGTCCGGAAAGTACGGTGGAACTGGCCTTGGGCTGGCGCTCAGTCGTGAGCTCGCACGTCGCATGGGCGGTGACATTTCCGTTGAGAGCGAGTCGGGCGCTGGGTCGACATTTACGCTCGTTCTTCCGCTACGCTCGGCGGAGCCGAATCTTGGAGAAAGAGGGTCTGCGCCTGAGCCCGGATCCAGCGGTAGCGGTGAAACATTCATTGCTGCGGCGAGCCCGGAGAATTAAATTTTAAGTGTGAATGGAGTGTTCGAGTCGGAATCATGTGCTCTCGATACCCGAGAAGGCTCACGGGCTGCTGGGATGAACAGACGAATTCTTATTGTCGATGATCACGAGGTGAATCGAGATCTTCTGTCGCGGCGTCTGGCCCGCCAAGGGTACGATGTTCTGATTGCCACGGGTGGGCAGGAAGGCATCGACATGGCTTCTACAGAGCAGCCTGATCTGATTCTGATGGATCTGGGTATGCCCGGGATCGATGGGTGGGAGGCGACCCGGGTATTGAAGGGCTCCGAAGAGACCAATCCGATACCGATCATCGCCCTGTCTGCCCATGTGATGCCCGGTGACAGGGCGAAGGCACTCGATGCAGGGTGTGACGAATTCGACACCAAGCCGATTGTTTTGTCACGTCTTGTGGAAACAATTGAGGCTTTGATCGGGGGCTAGGCCTAGCCCCCGAAGTCAACGGGCTCTCGCTCAACGGGGAGCTGGTTTCGTGTCGCCACTCAGTCCTCGTCCATCAACCGGCCCAGTGATCTTCTGACCTCAGAAATTTCCTAGCGGATCACTTCCGCAATCGCCAGAACTTGGGCTGGCAGGTCGATGTTTTCTATCTGCATGGACCGTCGGTTCACGATCAGTTTCGCGCCAGTTTCTGAGACGAAAGCGCCCATCGAGACGCCCTGCTCTACCAGTGCGCGGCCGCTGCCGAGTGAAGGCAGCCCGCGAGCGCGTGTGACCTGCAGGATCGATGAAAGGGCGGGCGCCAGGCTCTCAGGCACGTAGATCGCAGTGATGGCCTCTGTGTCAATGCTCTCTAGCGGGACTGATACACTCTCAAACCGGATCGCGATCGTGTTGACGGGCAGGTTCCGGATACCGTCTGCTCCGAGTTGTTCGAAGGCGAGTCGCATCGCGCGGGACTCTGAGCTGTCGTTCGCGTAGAGGAACGCGATCACCAGGCCATCTCTATCTCGATCGAGAAGAGCGCGGTCGAAGCTGAAGGCCCTGAGCAGAATACGGCTCTGCTCAAGCGGGGCCAATTGCTCCTGAGCAGAGGAAGTCTCTGCGCACAGTGTGAACGCGCAGAGCAATCCGATCATCTGCATGACCGGCCATCGGAGCCTGGTCCAGGAGTGAAGCGCTGCCATCTCCTCTAGAACTTTGCCGTGAAGCTGAGGCTCAAGATGTTGTTCGAGACTTCCGGGGCGTCGAGTTCCTCTTGCTGAAGCACGTACGCGAGACGTATGTCGAATGCCCTCGTGACCGCTAACGACATCGCACCACTGTACTCAAGTCGGCGGTACACCCCACCTGCGAGATTGTCCTCCTCCGCCCGGCTCACTCGAGCATGAAGGCCAAAGGAGGACAGTCGATCGTTGTTGGTGATCGGAACGCGGTACGTCGACTCAATGGTAAAACCGTCCCGCGTCAGTTCTGGCAGCGGTGCCTCAGTCAGTTCTTCAGACGAGTGATACCAGTACGCGGAAAGGGCGACTTTTGACCAAGTCATTGTCAGGTCAGGACCATAGGCGGTGTAGCTTGCGTCGTAACGGTGCACGTTGTCGACCGGCTGCGAGGGGTCAAGCCCCTCACGGAGGCCGCCGGCTGCACCCGAAAAGCCTAGCTCCAGCCCCAGTGCGCCGCCGTGTACCAGGGCGAACCGCCCTGTTACGGAGCGGTTTGAGTCCGCGTCCGATGCTGTCTCCGTCACATTTGGCATAATATCGAAACTCGGGACCCCGTTACCGATGGCGCCCACATAGTTGATGCCCCATGTGTCGGACAGGAGCGAGGCTCCTTCCGCCATGAGCCCTACCTCATTGTAATGGGCAGGCACTACCTCCGCCCCAGCAAGCGACATCACCGGGAAGGTATTGAGTGAGCTGAACCACTCTTTATTGTGAATCCCAAATGGCCACCAGAAGCGGCCACCAGAGGCGATCAATTCGTGCTGGTCAGTGTCGGCTAGCTGGTACGTGAATTTTGCCTCGGTCAGGACTGGATTCAGAGCATTCCCTACAAAATGGATCTCGAGCACCGTTCCGACTCCGTCGAAGGGCTCACCGCCCACGAAGAGCGCTGCATCACTTCGGAATCCAGACTCATTCTCTCCGGTGCGGGGGCTCACCCCGTTCACCAGAATCTTTGGGATCGTGCCTTCCTCCTTGCCTACGTCTGGTCCGTTGGCCGTGTAGCTGAGTGTGGTGTAGCCGTGCATCCGGAAGAAGCTCGCCGGGTCGGCGTACTGGCCACTCGGGGTCGTGCGACGGAGCGAGTCCAGGGCGAGTCCATGATCCTGACCGTATGCGGATGGCGCGAACAGGAAGAGCGCCAGCAGAGTGAGGAACGTCGGTCGAGTGCTCATAGTCGAAGGTGCTGAGATGAGAAAAACAATTCACTGTCCTAAGGCTGCCGGTCCGATCTAGACGGCGCAGTAACCTTTTTAAGCCTGAACTACCATCGCAATGCAATAGGAGGTCTACAAGGGTTGGTTTTGGCGCGGTCGACGGTGGTCTGGATGGGACCTTAGCGGGCAGGATGAGCGCGTGGGCTGTGGTGGCTCAAGCACTCCAGGTCCGGTCGTCTCCTGGCAGGCTCTGGTCGAAGGGTTCGCGCGGGGTCGCTGAATCGTTGTGGCGGTCGCATGGCGAGGGCGAATCGATCGTGAGGATTTCGCAGTGGAGCCGTGCGTTCTGCGAACGCAGGGGTATCTGCGAGGGCTCGGCGCGAAGACTATGCAGAGCGGAGGGCGGTCGAGAACAGTAGCCAAGCGGTCGCTAGAGTCCGTCCCGATCGTGCAGGGCGATCTGCACGGAAGTGTAGAGGCTGACGCCGCTCCCACCCCGCCAGGTGAGCATGCTGGCGGCGTCGGACTGGGCTAGGAGTCCACGACGGACGTAGAGTCGCAGGATCCGACGGTGAAGCACCGGAGTGAGCCCTCACGCTCGCTGCGCGTTGAGCCCAGAATAGACGCGGTCCAGACCATGCCGAGTCTCGCTGAATTGAAGCAGTAAATGCCTTGCGCCGCTCAAACGCTCTCGTGCACGTTACATCATAGGCCGGACCGACCCCGGTCAGATTTCTCGCCTGTCCTCAGAGGGCATCGCGGCCAGGCAGAGACTCTCGTCCCCCCATCCGGCTCGCCACATGCTCGGACGTTCGCTCTTCAAGACTGCGTTTTTTGTGCGTGTACTCCGCGGGGACCGTGCGTTCCGAGTCGGTCTCGCATTCGCGTTAACAGGGTGCAGCCAGGCGCTCGTGCTGCCAGCTCCGCCCGGCCCCGAGGCCATTCCCGACTTGGAGGCATCCTGGGGCCGCGACAGCGAAGATCTGGAAACGGGCTCTCGACTAGCCTTGGCATATTCGGCCGCAGGGCGCAGCGCTGAGGCCGATTCGCTGGTCTCTGAACTGATGAGTGCATTCCCTAATGAGTCTGCGGCGTTCATAACGGCCGGCCTGCTCGCCGAAGAATCCGGTGCGACCTTGGACGCGGCGGCCTTCTATCAGGCAGGACTCGATCGAGAGCCGTACCCCGAGGTGCGGTCGGCAGTCGAAGCGAGACTCTCCACCGTTCGAGCCGAAGCGCTCAGAGAGGACGTGCGCCGGGCCATCAGCGCTGAAGGTGAGTTCGCCGATCAGATCCCTGATGCGAGTTCGATAGGAGTCTTCCCACTGGCGTTCGAAGGGCTCGATTCGGCGTGGGCTCCGCTCGCACTCGCCGTGACCGACATGGTGGTTACGGACCTCGCGCTGGTCGACCGACTGCAAGTGGTGGAGCGAGCCTCCATGCAGGTGCTCGTGCAGGAACTCGGATTGGCTGAGGCCGGTCGCACAGAAGTGTCCACCGCGGCTAGAAGTGGCAGGATCATGGGCGCTGCACAGATCGTACAGGGCGTACTTCGGGTCGACCCGGATGCACAGGTAGCGATCGACGCTGCGGTGGTTGGCACGCAGGATGAATCGTTGGCGGCCACGTCATCAATCGATGTCACAGATGGTCTCGAGCGGGTCTTAGACGCCGAGAAGCGCTTGGTGTTCGGGATTATCGATGAACTGGGGGTCGAACTCACTGTCGCCGAGCGCGAA
>JAKMDG010000162.1 GCA_022428035.1 Longimicrobiales bacterium | reverse complement strand
GGGCGGCATCAGGCACACCGAGCTTACGCTCCAGCAGCACGGCCTCCATGATTCGCTTGCTCGCACCCATCAGATTCGCCGGATCGGCGGCCTTGTCCGTC
Organism: Longimicrobiales bacterium; assembly: GCA_022428035.1. Lineage (GTDB taxonomy): Bacteria > Gemmatimonadota > Gemmatimonadetes > Longimicrobiales > Gaopeijiaceae > UBA2589. The sequence continues at coordinate 8,994 of JAKMDG010000162.1, read as the reverse complement.
GACACCGAGAAGAGTCGACCGGGACCGGAGTCTCCCCGGTCGAGGGCGCGGATAAGGGCCATGAGAGACAGCACGTTCACGTGGAGAAGCCGCAAGGAGGACCAGGCGTTCTTCTCGGACCGCACGTGCTTCAGTGCCGCGAAGTTAAGTACGAAGTCGAAGTCGCGCTCATCAAGATAGCGCTCCATGATCCGACCACCGTAGTCGAGCGGCACGAACTCCAGGTCCGGAAGCGGGGCCGCCCATTCACGGTTGCGGATGTCACGCGTGAGTTCAGCCAATCCGTTCTCATTCGTATCCACCACACTGATGGCCTTCGCGCGGCCGCGGAGCAACGCCCGCAGCGAAGCGGACCCGATCGTTCCGGCCCCGCCGATCACGAGAACTCGGCTTCCGCTGGTCATTCGCCCCAGGTCAGGGACGAAGCCCTCGAACTCCTTCATGATTGGGCCGCCCGACGGGAAGATTTGCGCAGCGGCCTCTGTCGGAGATACGTGAGATCGCTCAGGAACCACTTTGGCCTCCACGCGCCGCAAGAAGATCTTCGGGTCGCCCAACATCGTACCAGTCTCCGTCCATCTCGAACGCACCCACCGGAAGCGATGCGTCGATGCACGCCTGAATAAGGTCCGTGACCGGATACTCAACATCTCGAGGCACCATGGAGACGACTTCGGGGGAGATCGCGTAGACGCCCTGGTTGATCCACCAGTGTGAGGTCGGCTTCTCCTCGATCTCCACCACCCGGTTCCCTTCCCTACGGACGACTCCGAATGGCACGACGTGACGGTGCATCCCGACCCCGACCGTCAACCCGCTGTCCGACTGCTCGTGGAACTCGAGCAACGCCCTGAAGGGAAGATCCCCGACTAGGTCTCCGTTCAGGAGAAGTACTGACTCGGCAGGCTTCTCCGGGAGGAGGCTGAGAGGCCCGCCCGTGGCGAGCGGTATCGACTCCTCGAGATAATCGATATCACAGCCGTGAGCACTCCCGTCGCCAAAGTGATCCCTCACAATCTCACGCTTGTAGTTCACCGACAAAAAGACCTTCCTGAAACCCTCCCCGACCAGACCGAGAATCAGTCGTTCGAGAATCGGTCGTCCGGCGACCGTGACCATCGGCTTGGGGAGGTGTTCCGTGATGGGACGAAGCCTGGTGCCCTTCCCTCCCGCCAGGACGACCGCCCAGTTGGGGAGCGGTTCGGGATCCACGAACTCATTGATGACGTGGAGCCCCACCAATCTGCCATCGTCGTCGAGCACCGGAATCTGCTTGACCCCGAAGGCAACCATGGCCTCCATAGCCAACGCCCGGTGGTTGCCATCTCGCTTGACCGATTGAAAGGACCGGGACATTGACTCCCGCACAGGTCCGTCGAACCCTGTCCCACTCAACAGGGCCCTGCGGACGTCGCCGTCGGTCATTGTCCCGACCACGGATTCGTTTTGGTCGACAACGAAGGCGATCTCGACTGCGCCTCGATCGATCGCCAACATCGCGTCCCACAGGGTGGCCTCTTCCTTCACAAAAAGTTCGCGAAGCCCCTGCGGCGCATAGTCTGAAGTCACGTCAGCCTCTTGGTACGAGTAGAGTCGTGCGGGGATCGCGTCGTGACGATCGCTTCAACGGGGTCGTGCCGGGATACCCACAACCACTTCGCCGTGTCCAACGTCTCGAGAGACGACAGCGCCGGCTCCAATGGTAGCGTGTGCGCCTATGGTCCGTTCTGGCAGTACAACGGCACCGAGTCCGACCAATACCCCGTCGCCGACTGAGACGTCGCCGCCCAGTACGGCCCCTCCGGCGACGTGAGTGAACGCGCCCAGGGCCGAGCCGTGTTCGATGACCGCCCCCGTGTTCACGATGCAGTGATCACCGAGGATGACAGCGGGCTGGACGACGGCGCCCGCCATGATCTGGACGCCGGCGCCGACCTCGACCGACTCGGCGACGTACGCCATGGGGTGGACGAGCGCTGGCCAGGCGCGGTCGAGGACGGGAAGCCCGTTGACCAGGCTACGCCTCAGCGGCACATCCCCGACCGCCAACGCCAGGTGGGTGTCCAGCGCCTCCGTGCTCAGGTCAGCATCGCCCCCAATCCAGGGGATGTCATCGAAATGGCGGGAGCGCTCCAGCGCGGTGTAGCCCCGGATTCCCCCGCCAAGGCTCTCGACGACATCGCGCACCACGAGAGAGTGTCCGCCTGCGCCAACCAGGACAAAGTCCGCTTTCAACTTGTCGGAGTCGTTCAACCGAGGTGCTCCTCGGTCAGCATCTCGCCTTCGTCCAGCGAAAGGACGAGGGTGCGACCCTCGACCTCGCTGAACCGGACCGGAGAGATTCCGGTGCCCGGGCGGAGCGCCACGAGGGATGCCGAATCCAGGCGGTCTCCCTTTGCCATCGTACGTGCCCCATGGAGACTGCGGCGTGCCACAGCAGCCACGGGTAATTCCGCCGGGACCGGTCGCTTCACGCCGGACCCGCGCGATGCTTCGACCTGACGGACACTCCGTACCAACTCCGCCAGTTCCTGGGGCTCGACCGAGGTGAGATGATCGGGACCCGGAAGTGAACGATCGAGGGTGAAGTGCTTCTCGAGCACGACCGCCCCCATCGCTACGGCGGCCACGCCAACGGTCGTGCCCTCCGTGTGATCACTCCACCCGACCGGTACGTCGAACAGGGACGCCATCGTCTGCATGGAATGGAGGTTGGAATCCTCTGCGGCACTGGGATAACTCGAGACACAATGCAGCAGACTCAAGTCCTCGCAGCCGCTCTCGCGAAGGACCTCGACGGCGTCCGCCACTTCCTGAAGTGTGCTCATGCCAGTCGAGAGGATAACCGGGACCCTCAGCCCGCCAAGGTGCCTGAGAAACGGCCAATTGGTTACCTCGGCGGAAGAGATCTTGAGCAGGTCGACGCCCATGGCGACAAGCCGATCAGCGCTGGTGGCATCAAACGGTGTCGACAGGAAACGAATCCCATGATCCCGGCAGGAGTCAGCAATGACGTGATGATCTTCCTCTGACAGGACAAGGCGAGCCAGCATCTCCCACTGCCCCTCCTCAGCACCCGTCTGGGCGATCTGGTAGGGCGCCTTCGGAGCGGAGGGTGCAACCAGCGATGCCGGCTCGAAGGTCTGGAACTTCACTGCATCAGCCCCCGCCGCAGCCGCGACGCGGACGAGTTCGAGAGCCCGATCGACACTGCCCCCGTGGTTGACGCCCGCCTCGGCGATCACAAGGCACGGGGTGGCGGCAGGGCGAGAGCCAGAGAGCACTCGATCCGCGAGCGCGAGTTCGTGCTCTTCGTCGACGTCCACGACGGACCAGTCCTCAGCCGCGACAAAGCCCGTGGCACCAGCGACCACGAAGCCTGGGCGGTCCCGGAAGTCACTGGTATCCGTGAGATATAGCGCTCCCGTCGGGCAGAAGATGGGCGACCGCGTTGAAGACCCCGCCAGCTGCGGGCTGCCCTCTCCGTCCGGCACGTATCCAGCGGCGTGCTCGAGATCGGCTCCCCGCACTGAAAGAAGCCGAGCCCACGACCGCGCGGCGAACTCCTCCCAGCAGGCCAGGCAGTGTTCGTAGGTACGAAGCGGTGATGTGGGCTGAAGCAGCATCACCGCCGAAGCCAGATCGTCACCAGACTCTTCGAGACGAGCCAGTAGTCGAAGGAGCGCGTCCACGGAGGTGGCAGTATCGGATGCGTATTCATCCTCACGGAGGAACGGCACTTCCGCCCCCCAAGAGAGGGCTTCCTCCGCGATTACCTGGTCATCCGTATCCACGATAATTCGCGAATGCACGGCCGCGCGCCGCCTGAACTCTCTCGCGAACCAGATGGTCCGACCAAGTAGGGAACAGTTCCCGACGGTGCGCAGGTTCTTTCCGCGGACACGCTTCGAGCCACCCCTCGCGGGGATCCAGATCAGCAGGTCACGCATCAGGCACCGCACCGCGCGGCAGGTCGAAGAAAGTCTTGTGAATCAATGACGAAAGGTCGATCGAGGCCAACGTGTTCACGATGCGGCCAGCTGCTCCGGGACTCCCATAGGGATGATCCGACACCGCAGAAGCTCGTTGGGCCTCGGGATCGATCGCAGCCACGATCGTCTCGGCAATTCGGGTCGAGTCCTCTTCGACATCGTATACGGAGGAGGCGCGTGGGCGGCCATCCTGTCGTCCTCCGATGTTGACCGTCGGGACGCCCACCGCGGGGGCCTCGATCAGACCACTTGAAGAGTTACCGACAACGGCATCCGCCAACCGCAATAAAGAGAGGTATCGCGCACTGCCGAGAGACTTCACGGCGACCGCCCGAGATGCTCTGGCTGCGACAAAGTCTTCGATGAGCGGAATCAGAGACCGCCCACCCGTATCCGCGTTCGGATAGGTAAAGATGATGGTCGCTGCAGGAATCGTGGCGAGAGCGTCGAGCACCCGCTTCATGCTCTCCTCCGGCGGCGTTTCGCTGAGCGTCTCCGGATGATACGTGCACACCAGAACCGGGGTCTTGAGCGGTAGCCCCAGAAAACCCTCCAACTCCTCGCGAGACACGACGGGGCTCCGCTCGAGCTGATCGAGACCCAGCGCTCCGACCTTGACCACGCGTTCGGGGGCTTCGCCCAGTTGAATTACACGCTGACGAAACTCCTCAGCAGCAGTGAAGTGCAGGTGCGCCATCTTCGTGACCGCGTGCCGTATGGCGTCGTCGATGGCTCCCTCAGTCAGTTCCCCACCGTGCGCATGGGCGACGGGAATCCGATGGAGTAGCGACGCCTGTGCCCAGGGCATGATCTCGTATCGGTCGCCAAGGAGAAGCAGGAGATCCGGCCGATGACGCTTCAACGCATCGGAGGCCCCGATCAGCCCGAGCGCCATCGTTTTCGCAATGGCATCCGGGGAGTCGCTCGAAAGCAGCGACTCTACCTCTTCGGCGATCGAGAAGCCGTCGTTCTCGATCGCCTGCACGGTTCTCCCGAACTCGGGGGACAGGTGCGCCCCACCCACCATCAACAACAGTTCGAGGTCCGGATGATCCGCGATTTCGCGGAGCACCCAACAGAGTAGCCCGTACTCGGCTCGGGTCCCTGTGAACACCGCGATCTGGCGTTTACTCAAGTCTCAATCCGGTTGTCGAAGTGCGCAATCATCACGATGACTCGGAGGTGGCATCGCCTCGGCCGCCGGTCCGGGCCGCGATCACCTCCCGGACGAGCCAGGGTGCGAGAGACAACGGTTCCACCACATACCGCCACCAAAGGCGCCGCGGTTCCGCGGCGAACCGGTACAACCACTCGAGTCCAAGTCGACCAGCCCAACGCGGAGGCGACTTGATGACGCCCGAGTAGTAATGGAAACCTGCCCCCGACGGCAGGACCCAACATGGAGGCAATCGATCGATGTGCTCTGCGATCCATCGCTCCTGCCGCGGCATGCCCATGGCGACGAAGAGGAACTCCGGTTGGAAGGATGCAATCTGCGCCACGAGCGAGGTATTGTCGGCACTACCGGGCTCGGCGTCAAAGAAGCCGTGGTGATGGCGAAACTCCACCCCCGGCCAATCGGAGGTCAGTCGCGCCATCACATTGTCCCCGAGCATCTCTTCGCCACCGAGGAGGAATACGCGGGGCGCCGCGCGTGGTCGGGGACGAAACAGCTCGGGAAGGAGGTCGACGTAGGTAATCCTGTTGTCTCGACCAAGATCGCCCCCGGCGAGCGACCCGAGCCACACGATCGGCATACCGTCCGCATGCACAAGTGCCGCTCTCTCAATCACGCGTTTCATGAACGGATCTCTCCTCAACATGTACAAACCATGGAGATTGAGATGCGCGATCACGGCCGCGCTGGAGGGGCTGGTCGAGAGCAGGGCGTCCGCAAGCGTGGCCCGATCGCACCGGGCGACCGGGAAGCCAAGTACTTCTACACTTGGGAACCCCAGTGGCGCCGCTTCCGACTCGGTTGCAGGGTCTGTCATCGCGCTCTGGGTCTTCTCCATGCCATCTTTCCAAGTTCCTCACCGTCACCCGCCAATGACACATCAGAACACAGAGTAAGATGCCCACCGGCCACCACAAAGCTATTCCTTACGTCGACCCCCTGACGATACCCCGATCCTCACCCGCCGCGAAGCTCATGCGGGCCGATGTGCGGTGGTTTGCGCTGGGGGTAGTTATCGCGGTCGTCGTGAACCTGCACGGCATCGTGCATCTCACTGCAATGCCTTCGCTGATTCCCGGCCAGTTGAACGCAGTCCTCGCGCCCCTCGGGTTCGTCGCAGTCGTTCTCTGGTTGGTGAGCCGCATTTTCGTTGGGCAGGTCCTGGCCAGGGCCGACCTCACTGCAGTCGTCGCGATGACTGTCGGGGGCGCACTCATCGCGTTCGTGGGACTCGGTGGACTGCCCTACTCCACCGGAAGTACACCCCAGAAGCTGCTCCGAGATGTCGCGTTCCTCGGCTTGATCGTGGGCCTGGCCGCTATGGTCACCCGTGCGTTGAATCAGGGACCCCTGAACCGACGTGATTTCGCCACGGGCCTTCTCCTCACGGGCGGCATCATGTTCCCGGCGCTCGGGCTGGTCCTGTTCGAGGCGGCGTACGAGGGCAGACACGGTGGATTCCTGCTGACGCCGACGATGATGGCCAATGCCTCCCTGCTGACCGTCGTCATCGCATATCGGTGCGGGGTGAACCGCCTTCTCCTCATGTCGGGAACCCCGATCACGGCCATCGTGATCCTTGAATCGGGGACCCGGGCTGCGTTCCTGCTGTTCGCCGGCTTCGTCGCCTTCGTCGCGGCGAGACCCATCTTCCGCCGATCGGGCCTCCTCGTCGCCACCAGCCTGCTCGTCGTCGCAGCCGCGGCCGCCGTCGCGGCCCCGATCCTTCTGGAACAGTTGGCGACGGCCGGTCCGGATGCAGCCCGTGTGGTTTCGACTTCAGATCTCGAAACCGGTTCCATCGCAACGCGGCTCATCTGGGCCCAGCAGCTACTCGCGGAATTGCCGAAGTCCGGGTTCATCGGAGGCTTCGGCGCTGGGGAGGCAGAGGCTCTGGTCGGCACACTTCCCCACCTGGATGTGCTTCGATTCTGGTTCGACTACACCATCCTCTATCCGCTGGTAGTTGCCATGGTCCTCTGGCGGACCATTCTCGGGGGCCGCCGTTTTCGCGACCTGCCCCGGGACGCCCGCTGGTTCGCCGCGTATATGGTAGGCTCGATCCTGCTCATGACCACGCACAACCCGTTTCAGGATGTCGCGACGACCGTCCTGATCGTCATCGCCTGTGGAGTCGCGAGCGCCGAAGGCCCAGTGCGGCTATCAGCTCCGGTCGACTCGCGGAGCTGACCTCTGGGGTAGTTCGGTCCACTCTACCCCGACATCGCGGTAGAGCCGTTCCATGCGCCGGCAGAACGCCTTCGAGTTGTTCGAGTGTCGCATCACGTCGTTCGCGCCAGCGGCCACACAGCGGATACGACCCTCGAAGAACAGCTTCACGTGAAGTAGCGCGGACGAAGAAAAGGACAGGAGCAATGCCGGGGCCATTTCTGTGACGACCTCCTCGACGATTCTCGTATCCCGGAGGACCAGAGCGCCTTCGGACTCAGCGATTCTGGATGCCTCTTCCGGCTCTCTGGGATGGGGCTTGAAGAACAGCTGCCCCGCCGTGATGGACACCCCCATCTGGATTAGACGACGAGTGTAATCCAGGTAGGCCCACGTGCTCATGAAGTCGGTTAGCGGCTGACCACAGATGATACCGTCGTCCCCGGCCTCGAAGTCGGTGTCGAATGCAGGCGGTGGGATCCGGACCAGCTTCGCTTCGAACTGTCCGAGCGCATCCGGAATGAGGGTATAGATCTGATGCGCGCCCGTCAGCCCCGCGTTGTCACCCCGCAAGGCAGAGAAGGGACATCCGACCGCCTGTCCGTACACCCACTTCACCACGTTCTTCGCACGCTTCTTGAGGCCGATTCCCGCCGGTAGAGCATTGAGGACGCCTTCAGGGAACGATGCCAGGCGGACGCCCGCCGTCTGCCGGGAATGTCGTACCAGACCGTTCGAGAGCGGATAGTCGGGGTTCGACATGAAGATTGTCACGTCCCCGGTCCCGAGCTCCGCGATCACTGAAGTCACGACCTCCGACACCCGCTCTGTGTTTCCGATGAACTTGGACCCGAGTGGAGGAGCAATACGCTGGACACGAGTCCACAGCGACGTGTCCAACTCCAGCGACCCTTCGTCCACAACCGCGAAGTTCTCCGCGCCGGCGAACTCGGACATCGTGCGGAGCATGTGCTCGGCCACGAACCGTTGAAACGGCGTGTGCAGGACGAATACGTTCACTTTGACGGCGCCAGAAGAGCGAGCTGCTTGCGATATTCCACGGCCTTAAGCAGCCCGCCGCTCGTGAGCCCGGCGGCGACGCCGAGCGCCACTCCCGGCAGAGCGAGGCGCGCCCCCGCTAGCGCGCTGATCACCAGAAACACGACGAGGCTCAGAGCGTTCCCCGCAAGAATGCCCCGATCATGGCCCATAGCGTACAGCCCATAGTGGGGGATCATGCTCAGCGAATAGAGACTCATGCCACCGACCAAGAGCCAGAAGACGGGCAATTGGGTGGCGTAGATGGGTTGGTCGAGGAATACCAATACAGGATACATCCCGACGACCGCGCCCGCTGCCAGGATCAGGGTGGCAGCCACAGTCTGACGTCTCAGAGTCCGCATCCCCGAATGAAAGAGGTCCAGGTCCCCGCCGCGGAAGGCGGCCACAACCCGAGGGTAAAGGAAGGCAATGACCGCAGAATCAAGGAACACGGTGACGGCGGCAGCCACCCCGACGTAAAGCGTATATACGCCCAGGAGCTCTCGCCCGGCGACCAGATCAACCGCGAATCGGTCCCCGATCAAGATCGAGCGATAGCACAGGTTGGCCGCGAACAGGACCGCCGCAACGCGAACCCCTCTGCGAATCCAGGTC
>JAKMDG010000158.1 GCA_022428035.1 Longimicrobiales bacterium | reverse complement strand
GCTGCAACGAATGACGTGGCTGCGTCCATCTCCGCGGTCACGACGAGGGGACGACCGGACACGAGGACGGCAACGACGGGAATTCCCTTCTTCGCGATGCGAACGATCGTGGCCAGATCCTCGGGGTGATTGACCGCGAGTTCGAGAGACTCGGCGTACGGCTGGAGGCGCTCGATGGGTGCGCCGGGTATGATCCCGGGTCCTGAACCAGGGGCGACGACCGTGTCGGCCGCTCGAATATCACCCATCCCCTCCGCATACGGTCGCTCGCCGATCACGACGATAGCGACGTCGAACGCGTCCTGATCTACGGCGGCACCATCGGGACTGAGTACGGCCTGGGGAGCGACGTCCTGAATACCCTCCCAGATTGAGGTGCCGCCCGCTATGACGTCGTTTCCGGATTGACCCTGCCACGCGACGGTGAACCCGCCGCACTGGTGCCCTCGGTCGTGGGCGTTCTTCCCTGCGACGAGGATACTGGCCTCGCGCTCTAGGGGAAGAAGGTCCCCAACGTTCTTCAAGAGCACGAGCGATTTCCGGACGGCCTCACGTGCGACAGCGCGATGATCGGCGCCGCCGAAGGTCTTCGAGTTCGACCACTTCCGCTCTGCCGGGCGAGGGGCGTGGAAGAGCCCCATGGCGAACTTGACTCGAAGAATCCGAAGGACGGCGTCGTCGATCCGCTCCATCGGTACGGTGCCGTCAAGTGCCAGGCTCTTCAAATCGTGAATCAGCCTCTTCCACTTTTCGGGCATCATGATCAGATCTATGCCCGCATTCACCCCGAGCGCGATGGATTCGGTGAAGTCCGCAGATAGCTGCTCTGTCCCGTTCCAGTCGGAGACGATGAGGCCCTCGAACCCGAGTTCGCCCCGGAGCTTGTCCGTGAGCAGGGCTCGACTGCCGTGACATTTCTGGCCATTCCAGCTGTTGAAGGACGCCATAATCGCGCCAACGCCCGCCTGAACTGCAGTGCGGTACGGTCGGACATGGACGGCGTCCAACGTCTCAATTGAGACGGCTGAATCACCCTGGTCTGTTCCATCGGTGGTCCCACCGTCACCGACCCAATGTTTCGCACATCCGAGTACGCCGTCTGGTCCAAGCCCAAGCTGGAGGCCTGTGACAAAGCGATCGGCGTAGGACGAGACGAGGCCCGGGTCTTCCCCATAACTCTCGTAGGTTCTTCCCCAACGGATGTTTCGGGCGACCGCGAGGGTGGGTGCGAAGGTCCAGTCCACTCCGACAGCAAGAATCTCCTGGGCAGTCACCCTGGCGATTCGCTCGATCAGATCAGGGTCGCGTGCAGCTCCGAGCCCGATGTTGTGAGGGAAAATGGTCGCGCCGAGCACGTTGTTGTTTCCGTGAATCGCATCGACGCCATACAGGATGGGAATGGCGAGGCGCCCGTCCCCATCAGACATAGATGCCTCCCAGAACGCATCGTTCATCTCTACCCAGTCTTCGGGCCGGTTCTCTCCGGGAAAGGAGCCTCCACCACTCAGTACGGAACCGATGTGGTACTCCCGCACCTCATCCGGAGTGATGTGCATGCGTTCTGGCTGTGTCATTTGCCCAACCTTCTGGTCGAGCGTCATCCGGGCGAGCAGCCGCTCCGGGGATAAATCGTTCACGGTAGTAGTTCGAATTCTGCTTGAAGGTTTGCTGAGGCGTTACCGCCGACCCAAAGGTGGAATTGACCCGGCTCGGCTTTCCGCTTCATGTCCCGGCCGAAAAAGGCCAGGGCATCGGTATCGATGTCGAAGCGAAGGTGGCGAACTTCTCCCCCGTCCAGAGGCACGCGTTTGAAGGCCACGAGCTCTCGCACGGGACGCGTGACGCTACCGACGAGGTCACGGACGTAGACCTGCACGACTTCTTCGACCCTGCAGGATCCCTGATTCACGAGTTCGACGATGACTTCCAGTGATGAACCGATGGAGACCTGCGGATTGGGACAGCTGACGGCGCGGTACTGGATATCGCCGTACGTGAGGCCGAAGCCGAACGGGTATGCGGGGGACGGGTGGACATCGAGGTGGAACGACGTATTTCCGATCGAGAGCTGAGGTGCCCCTGCGTCGATCTCGTCAATGTGGATAAATGTCTCCGGTGTCGGGGGCCGTCCTGTGTTCTTGTGTGCGTAGTAGATCGGGAT
>JAKMDG010000154.1 GCA_022428035.1 Longimicrobiales bacterium | reverse complement strand
ACCGCTACATTCCCGTCAACCTCGCGCTCGTGGGCGGCGACGGCGCGCCGCTTCCCTTCGCCGACGAGAACGAGGGCACGACATCCGAGCGGTCTGCGTCAGCGTCACACAACCCTGGGGATTGGGAATCTGAATTCGACGACGCAGACGAGATGGCGTGCCCTCTCCATCACACGAAGGACGAGGACGAACTCGACGACGTCTACCGTCGCTGGCGCGAGTCGGTGAACATGAGCGCGACCGAGCTGGAGCGGTGGAGCGAGAACGAGTGCTCGCGCCGCGCGTCGCTCGACCCGGCTGCAGTCATCTCGCGCAACCTCAAGCTGCTGCGCACGAAGAAGGCGGACTGGACCAGCGCCGACGTCAAGAACGCGAAGCGCACCATCAGCTTCATCGCGCGCATGCGCAACATGCCGAAGGGCGAGCCGGTCGTGCAGGGGTGCCCGTCGAAGCGCGACATCAGCTTGCGCAATTGGGCGTACAACCCGGACAAGGCGACCCGCTCTGTCGAGACGCGCGAGGGCGAGGTCGTGTGGCCTGCGGGGCTCGACACCGAGGAGAAGCGCGTCGAGTACTGGAAGCAGTACACGCAGCAGGAGGAGGAGACGATCGAGAAGGTCGCGAAGCGCACGAAGCGCGTGTACCGCGACATGCTCCTGCAGGTGCGAAAGAAGCTGACGAGCATCGCGGGGAAGGCGATGGACTCCAGCGGCATGCAGACCAAGGCGTTCACCGATGCAGAGCTGCAGCGCCTGCTCGACCTCGACGTCGAGGATTGGAGCAGGGTGCTGGCTGAATCGATCACGCCTGCGCTTTCGCAGTCGATGGTCGCGGCCTCTTCGCAGTTTAGCGCGCAGTTCAGCCTGCAGCAGGCGATCACGACTGTCGAAGATCCGTTCGTCGTCGACTTCTACAAGAACTACGACGTCTACCTCGCGGAAGGTCCGACGAGCACGCTGGCGCGCGAAGTGCGCGAAGGCGTCCTCAAGGCCGTGGTCAGCGCAGACATCGGCAACGTGACGAGCCTGCGCGAAGCGATTCGCCTGACTCTCGCGGAGTCGCTAGGCGTCGTCAACTCGAAGCTCGACACGCTTGATGGCCGGGCTGACCGCATCGCCCGCACCGAGACGATCAAGGCGAACAATGGTGCGCGCGTCCACGAAATGCAGGCGAACGACATCGAGCGCCATCAGTGGCTCTCGTCGCGCGATCGCGCCGTGCGCGACACGCACAAGTCCCTCGACGGCACCATCGTCAAAGTCGGCGAACCCTTCAAAGCCGGTCTCACGTTTCCGGGCGATCGCAGCGCCGATGCGCGCGAGGTCGTGAACTGCCGCTGCTCAACCATTCCGATCCTCAAGAAGACATGAACCAGAACGCACTAGCCTCTCTCGTCGCCTCCGGTCGTGCGAGCCTCGAAGACATGGCGAGGCTTGGCGCGTCGACTGTGCGCGAGATCAAGACCTCGCCGGACATGCTGCAGATGCGCATCAAGGCGGCCGACCCGTACCGGGTCGACGAAGAGGCGCGCATGATCAGCTACGTCGTGAGCGACGAGACGCCCGACCGCATGGGCGACGTGATCCGCGTCAAGGGGTGGAACATCGAGAACTACCGGAAGAACCCGGTCGTGCTCTGGAGCCACGACGGCAACGTGCCGCCGATTGGCCGCGCCTCCAACGTGCGCCGCCGCTACGGGCCGAGCCGCCTCACGGCTGACATCGAGTTCGCGCCGAAGGAGGCGTACGAGTTCGCCGACACCGTGTTCCAACTGGCGAGCCGAGGGTTCCTCAAGGCGACCAGCGTCGGATTCATGCCGACGCAGACGGAAGAGGTCGACGAGAAGAAGCGCGCCAAGCTCGGCATGGGCCCCTACGGCCAGCTGTACACCGGCGCAGAGCTGATGGAGATCAGCGTGGTGTCAGTGCCTGCAAACCCGAGCGCGCTCGAAGAAGGCACGAAGCAGCTCTGCACTGAGGGGCTGCTGAACACGAAAGGCATGCAGCGGTTTCTTGAGCAGTACCCTGCGAG
>JAKMDG010000149.1 GCA_022428035.1 Longimicrobiales bacterium | reverse complement strand
GACCTGGGACGATGGATTCAAGGTGTTACACGCTTGGAATCACCAGACGCATCGCTTCACCGATGAGATCGTACCTGTTCTGATGATCGACTTTCTCGATCGCGTTGAAACACCGGCATTAGCGGGTGACGATGAGGTTGGCCGTACAACGGTGGCCATTCTTCTGGACTACTACCTCCTGCATCTCCTCGCGCTATGCGCGATGCGGGTGTGGGATTCGGACAGCCCCACCGTGACACTGGAACGGCTGACAAGTCTGGTCCGGCACCTGCAGGGCGAGGACGGCAGCGGGCACCATTTCGTTGCCGATGCTGAGACGCTGCTGATCTACGCGTTATCGCAGTTCCACCCCGAGGAGCGCGCGTACGATCAGATCATTCACAAGGTGCGTCGTCTCGAAGGCGATCATCAGGTCGAATTCGCACGGGTGAGCGCAGCTGTTCTGAGTGCCCATCTGCGATGGGGATTCTGGCTCATGTACGAGCGCGACCCCGTGAAGATGCGGCGAGACAACGTCGGTGATTATCCTTGGTTGCTGAACTCTGTCCTGACGCTGGCTCGCGCGTTCGCGTCCTCTGTTCAGGCAGGTGAAAGCGCCGAGATGCGCGCGCCTGTCACACAGTCGCTACTTCAGGGACTGGCGGCTGATCCGTATGCGTTCACTGGCTCACCGCCGCCTTCGCTTGCGGAGTACGCTGACGAGTACGCTGAGTTGCTCGAGGTCCTCCGCTCGCATCTTGATGCGCTTCTCAGTGAGTTCGAGGCGCAGAAACCAGAGAAGACGCGGTATGCGCCCCTGGCCCTCCACTTCAACTTCCCGCACAACACGCTCGTCGCTGTCGTGACCATGGCCCTTCTGGAGGGGCGGCCCCAGCCCCTGACCCTGAACGATTTGTTCGTGCCCGAGTTCGAGACAGGCGTCGAGGAGACCCAGGAACGCCTGGCTCGGACCCTTATGGCTTTCTCGCGGGGAAGCCCGGATCGGTTGGGCTATCGTGGTGCGATGCTGGTCGCCTACGATCCGCTCTCAGGGCTGAGATCGTTTTCGATGACGCGAGACACGCTCCAGAGGGGACTGGGCGCCTAGACTCCCGGTGACCCGATCTGCACACCCGCACGACGCAGCACAGCGCGCACCCGGGCCTCGAGCCGATCGGCCAGGAGCGGCTTGAGCAGGAAATCGTCGGCGCCGGCCTCCAGCACTTCGAGCTCGTCGCGTGGATTGGCGGAGCCAGTCAGGACGATCACCGGCAGGGACTGCGTGGAGAGCGACTGGCGCACGCTTCGGAGCAGCTCGTACCCGTCCATGTTGGGCATGAGCAGATCCATGATCACGAGCGAAAAATTCTCGTCGCCGGCCTCGATCATCTTCTGGGCTGTGTGACCATCGGGTGCCTCGATAACCTCGAAGCCCATTTCTTCGAGCAAGGTCGTTACGGTGAGCCGATCCTGGGGTTCGTCGTCGGCGACGAGAACTGGCCCGACCTCCTCGGGGGTTTCGTTACGAGTCGGAACGATGCCCAGCACCCGTTCGATCTCCTCCACGGTTGTGTGTCCCCTCGCAACGCGATCGAGTGCAACTTCAGCGAAGGTACGCATCCCGTCTGCCTGAGCGGCGCGAAGCAGTTGAGCGTCGTTGGGGGACTTGCCGAGAACAGCCCGCATCTCCGGCGTGATCACGAGGACCTCCGGCAGCGGGATCTGATTGAGATATCCGGTACCGGCGCACGTCGTGCAGCCTACGGCTCGTTTCATCGGGCGGACTCCGAGAACCGAGGCGAGCTTCGCTTCACGGGACTTCTCGTCCCGTTCCTTGTCGAAGGGGCGGGCACACGAGGAGCAGAGCGATCTCACCAAGCGCAGCGAAATTACCGCATGCAGCGACTCGCCCAGCCGTCCGGCCGCCAGGCCCATATCAATGAGGCGTCTGATACCGGAGACGGCATCGGAGGTGTGGACGGTAGCCAGCACTTTTCGGCCGGTTATGGCTGTTCGAAGTGCGATTCGAGCGGTCGGGAGGTCCCGGATCTCACCCGCATGGATGACGTCGGGGTTCTGATCGAGCAATCCCTGTAAGGTTTCAGCGAAGCTCCGCCCGGTCAGCGGATCGAATTTGACCTGCGTGACGCCGGGCACGATGGTCTCGGGCCGCCCCTCGAGCGAGAGCACACTCTTGTGCGTCAGTGCGCCCATCGCCGCGTAGATGAAGCTGGATGTGCCGGATCGAGCGGGGCCGGTGACAAGCACGACCCCGTCATCCTTGTTGAGGACCGACTCGATCTTGTCGGCCTCCATGAGGCCGAAGTTGAGGTTCTCGATCGAAGGGATGTAGTCCGGGTCTACGAGGCGGATCCAGACCAGCTCACCGTCGGGCGTCGGGTTCGTCAGGAGATGCCCCCGATGTTCCTGGTCTGCACCGACGTTCACCGGGAAGCCGTCATCGGGGTCGAAGCCTGGCTGCCCGAAGGCCAGATGTCGGAGCCGGGCAACCAGGCGCGCGTGCGCGGACGCCGGCAGATCTACGACGTGCTGAAGAACCCCGTCGACTCGGTATCGGACTCGGCCCTGGGTTGGACCAGGTTCGATGTGGATCTCCGTTGCGCGGTACCGGATCGCCTGAAGGAGAATCAAGTCTGCCAATTTGATGACGGCGGGGTCCTCGAATTCCAGACTGGTGAGAAGGCCCTCTCCCTGGCTCGTGACGACTTGGAGGTCGCTCTGTGCCACACGTGCCACGAGAGTCTGGAGTGCGTTTCTCGGCGCACGAGCTGGCGCATAGGCACGCTCGACTGCCTCAGCCAGAGCGGTGGGGCTCACCATCATGAAGACCGGCTGCCGGCTGGCGTGGGACACGATCTCCTTGTGGGCCGATCGGTTGGTCGGGTCCGACGTTGCAATGACGACGGACGTCGCGGTCGCAGAGAGCGCAAGGATGCCGTAACGACGGGCAACGGACTCCGGTATGAGCTTGACCGACTGCGGATCATATGCGTTGACGTCCGCGACACCGATACGGAAGTGACCTGCGACCTTCTGCAAGAAGCGATCGTCATCGATGTTGCATGCCTTGACGACTTCTGGCCATGCCGCGCGGATGGCCGAGATGTCCGGATGGCGCGGAACATCCAGTTGCATGCCGACATGAGACGCAACGTTTCTTAGCCAGTGGTTCTGGTCTTCGGCCATGTGCGAGGCGTTGAAGTCCAAAGATCTCTGAAATAGAGCGGCTTTACATCGAAGGGGGACCATCCGGGTGCAGGTCGCACTCGGGCGGCTGAAGACGGGTCCACGACAGAGCGACGATGCGCCATCCGTCCGGGCCCGACATAAGATTGGCCGCGTCGACGCCGCAATGGCTGAGCGTCTCACCGCTGTAGAAGTCGTAGGGTGTCCAGATGGTCGCGAGCGATCCGTTCACCACGATGACCGGGTCCCACATCCGTTCGATGAGGGGCGTTTCGCTCGCTGTGATCCGAGTGGCCAGCCCGTCGAGAGTCGAGGAGCCAAAGGTCGTTTCTCCGTCTCGCGTCTCCGAGAAGTGCATGACAAGGGAGGGGTCCGTTACGGATCGCAGCAGGTCTGCGTCCCCGGTCTCGAGCGCATCAAAGAGTGACTGAAGCGTCGCTTCAACCTCGACCGCCTGCTGCGCGGAAGGTCGATACGCAGCGAGCTCATCCGTACTGGGCGCGGACATGGTCATGACCTCGACATCCTCATCATCTACGGAGCAGGCGACAGCAGCGAGGAGCAGTACGAGCGGGGCGGCGCGAAGCGTCATGGTGGACTCCCGACGAAGAAATAGACCAATCATAGTCTACGCTCGGGCCCCGGCGGACGATCTGCAAGCCCGATCCCATGACTCGCTCGCGGCGGTGTGAGATCTTGATATCACGGCAAAGGGCGGAGTCGGAGTCGGACTCGGGGACCGATCAGCCTGTCTGGAAGCACCGTGCGCTGTGCTCAGGGCTGCGCCGATCCATGTCCTGAGACCTGTTCCGGCCCCCTCTGGCGCGATTCAGAGGGCGCCGGCATAATGCGAAGCTTCCAGAAGTCGGCATCCGAAGGGATGTCGGCGCGACGCCGTTTCTCTCGGCGTTTCCAGTGGATCGAGAGGGTTGCACATGAGGAACGGAACGACCCGGTGGCTTGCACTCGGGACCGCCGTGCTGCTTGGCGCATGCGGCGGGGATTCTTCGGGCGGCGATCGCGCCGACGGAGTGACCGTCGACAGCGATTGGCCCGTGATCACGGGGAATCTGATGGGTCAGCGGTATACCGGACTGACCCAGATCAATCCGGGCAACTTTGCCGAGCTCGAAGTCGCATGGGAGTACGACGCATCTCATCTGGGTTCGGTAAACGCACGGTCGATCCCCATCTTCGTCGATGGACTGCTCGTGAACGTCCACTCCCAATACCGTACGGTCGTCGCGACCGATGCCGGGACGGGTGAAGAGGTCTGGACGTACACCGAACCCGAGACGTTCCGCTGGGAGTACTCCATGCGGAAGAACCACGGCAAGGGCGTAGCCTACGCCAACGTGGACGGTCAGGACGTGATCTACTTGATCTCGCCGGCTTTCTTCCTTCATGCACTCGATGCTCACACGGGCGAGCACATCGAAGGCTTCGGTCAGCCCGTCGATATCGAGGGGTTCCCGTCAACGGGTGTGGTCGATCTCCTGGGTGAGGACGGTCTCGGCTACGAGTACGAGGATGCCGGAGACGGTATTTCCCTCGAGCAGGGCTACATCACCAGCTCGTCCCCCGCGCTCGTTGTGAACGGGGTCGTTGTAGTCGGTAACTCGGCGGAGCAGGGCTACAACCAGACACGTCGCGAAAATATTCCAGGTGACATCCTCGGTTACGATGCCCGGACGGGTGAGCATCTGTGGAAGTTCGACGTTCTTCCCGGTCCGGGTGAGGTCGGCCACGAAACGTGGGAGAACGATGCATGGGAGTGGACCGGAGACATCTCGTCGTGGGCCCCTCTCTCCGCGGATCCGGACCTCGGCCTCGTCTACGTTCCGACCAACGGCGCTACGCAGGATTACTACGGAGGCTTCCGCCCCGGCGACAACCTGTTCTCAACGAGCCTGATCGCGCTCGACGTCGAGACGGGTGAGCGGGCCTGGCACTTCCAGTTCGTGAAGCACGACATCTGGAACTACGATACGCCTCAGGTCCCCGTGCTTGCCGACGTCGTGATCGACGGAGTCGAAACGCCGATCCTGGCTCAGGCGACGAAGCAGGCGTTCCTGTATGTGCTCAATCGCGAGACGGGTGAGCCGGTGTGGCCGATCGAAGAGCGAGAGGTTCCGCGCTCGATGATTCCGGGTGAGCACCTCGCTGAAACGCAGCCGTTCCCGACACGCCCTGCTCCGTACGACATGCAGGGGATGACCGAGGACGATCTCATCGACTATTCGCCGGAACTCCGACAGCGCGCGATCGAGGCACTGGAGGATTTCCAGATTGGTCCGCTATTCCTGCCGCCGCTCCAGCGGGACAACCCGCTTGGGAAGCGAGCTGCCTTCTGGTGCCCGGCCGACGTTGGTGGCACGAACATCGATGGCACGCCTGCCTATGACCCGGACACGGGCATCATCTACGTTCCGTCTCAAAAGGGATGTAGCGCTCGAATCATCGTTCCGGGTCCTGAAGAGGATGACGGGGGCGTGGCTGAGGATCTGACCGATCAGCCGACAGGTACGACGATCACGGACTGGGTCCCGGGGCCGGCCGCTTCGCCAGGCAGGATCGATGGGCTGCCGCTCTGGAAGGCTCCCTACAGCAAGATCACGGCGATCGACCTGAACACCGGTGATCACTTATGGTGGACTCCGATCGGGGACACGCCGCGCAATGTGCTCGACCACCCTGCGCTGGCTGGTCAGGCCGACCCGAACACCGGTTCTGGTCGCCAGGCCGCCATGTTCGCGACGCCGGAGATGCTGGTGTACGCGGGACACGACAGCGATCGGACTCCCCACATCTTCGCGGTCGACAAGGCCACGGGTGACGAGATCGCGCGTGCCGAGATTCCGTCGGACAATCGCTACCAGATGATGACGTACATGCATGAAGGAAAGCAGTACATCGTTATCTCCACGAACGGTGGAAACTTCGCGATGACGCTGCCCGGCTGACCGGCAGTCGCGTTCGCGACATTCAGGCTTCAAGATCGGGGCTCCTGGCTTGCGCTGGGGGCCCCGTCTTCTGTTCAGTGATGGGGATCCCCGGGGAGGAGCGGGATGCAGATGCCTGTAGTTCACAGCCAGACGAGGTACGTATGACGCACACACGACGCTGGGGTAGCACGGTACCGACTCCATGGGTGCTAGCGGTGGGCTTCTTCTTCGCTCTCACTTCTGCTGTCCCGAGTGCGGCTCAGTCTCTGGAGCGCCTCTCGCCACCCGTGCGCGAATTCGTGTCCGTGTCGGCGGACCATGTCCTGATTCGCGGCGCGCGTCTGATTGATGGGACGGGTTTGCCAGCAAGCAACGGGATGTCCATCGAGATCCGTAACGGACGAATTGTCTCGGTCGGGACGGCGGCTGAAGTCGGGACGCCCGAGGGCGCGATCATCGTCGAGGCGGTGGGCCACACCGTGATTCCCGGTCTGGTAATGCTGCATGAGCATCTCTTCTATCCCTCGGGTCAGGCCCGCTACAACACTAATGAGATCTCGTTCCCGCCGCTGTACCTCGCGGGTGGTGTTACGACGATGCGGACGGGTGGTAGCGTCGACACGTACACGGATCTCCGAGTCGCTCAGCATGTGGAGGAGGGTCGTATTCCCGGACCGCACATGGACGTCACAGGACCATATCTCGAGGGTCCGAACGGCTTCGTGCGGGCGATGCCTCAGCTCTCCAGTCCCGACGAGGCGCGCGCCCACGTGAACTTCTGGATGGACCAGGGTGCCACATCGTTCAAGGCGTACAACCTGATTGACCGTGAGACTCTCGGTGCGGCGATCGATGCAGCTCATGCGCGTGGGGCGAAGGTGACCGGGCATCTGTGCTCCATTACCTACCGGGAGGCTGCTGATCTCGGCATCGACAACCTGGAGCATGGATTCTTTGCAGCTACCGACTGGGTTGCGAACAAGCAGCTGGACCAGTGCCCGCGCGGCGCGAATCAGACGTACCTCGACCTGGACCTGGAGAGCCCTGCGTTCACTGATCTGGTCGAGCACCTCATTACGAACCAGGTCGCGCTCACGAGCACGCTGACGGTAGTCGAGCGGCGTGGGGAGGACCGTCCTGTTCCGCCGCAGGGGGCGCGGGACGCGATGCTGCCGCAGCTCCACGAGCAGGTGATGGAACGTCTCAGCCGTGGTGGATCCGAGGGTCAGGCGTTGCTCGACAAGTACATGGCGATGGAGAAGGCGTTTTATGACGCAGGCGGCACGCTCGTCGTCGGCACGGACCCCACCGGCGGCGGAGATGTCGTACCGGGCTACGCCAACCAGCGTGCGCTCCAGATTCTGGTCGAGATGGGGCTGACGGTTGAGCAGGCGATCGAAGTCGCGACGAAGAACGGTGCAGAGTATCTGGATC
>JAKMDG010000415.1 GCA_022428035.1 Longimicrobiales bacterium | reverse complement strand
AGCTACAACGTCGGCCGTATCGGCGGCGGCACCTCAATCAACTCGGTCCCGTTCGAGACGTGGATGGAAGTCGACATGCGATCCGAAAGCCCGGAGAGTCTCGCCCGCATCGAGCAGGCATTTCTCGCTTCGATGGACCGGGGCGCCGAGGAAGAGAACGAGCTACGGCGGGAGGGCGAGCCCCTCGAAGCGATCAAGGACAAGATCGGTGACCGTCCGTCCGGAGAGCTTCCGGTTTCGACACCCGTGGTCCAGCGGGCGCTGGCCGCCACAGGCGAGTTCGGCGTGGAGGGTCAGCTCGCCCGATCATCGACCGACTCCAACGTGCCGATCGCCATGGGCGTTCCGGCAGTCACGATCGGTCGTGGTGGCCAGGGCTCGAACGGTCACGCACCCGACGAATTCTGGGTGAACGTGGACGCGTACCTGGCCGTGCAGCGCGCGCTCGTGCTCGTCGTCGCCGAAGCGGGACTGGCCGGCCCGATCTCCTGACGGCTCAGGCGGAGGCGAGCCGGTCTTCCGGCGCGCCTCCGTCTAGTCGCCGAGTACCCAGGAGCAGATCAGGGGCGCGACGATCGCAGCGTCGGAATTGATTTCGAACTTCGGGGTGGAGGGCTCGAGCTTGCCCCAGGTGATCTTCTCGTTCGCCGGCGCACCGGAGTAACCACCATACGAGGGCTGCGCGTCGGTGATCTGACAGAAGTAGCCCCAGAACGGGACCTCTCGACGCAGATCCTGAGTGATGCAGGGCACGGCACAGATCGCGAAGTCCCCCGCGATGCCACCCCCGATCTGAAAGAATCCTACAGACGGGGTCTCACCCGCCCCATGGTTGGCCTCGTACCACTCGACCAGAGCCTGGAACTGCTCGGTGCCCGACTGCACGCAGGAGTGGTCGGGCAGGCGTCCCGCCATGACGTTCGCGGCGAAGATATTCCCGGTCGTCGAGTCCTCCCAACCGGGCGCGTAGACGGGGATCCCGGCCTCCTTCGCAGCAAGCATCCAGGAGTGCGCCGGATCGCTCTGGACGTGCTCGGACAGGGTTGGGTCCGAGAGTACTTCGAAGAGGAACTCGGACGGCAATTTCCGTTCACCCGCCGCGGCCGCCCGCTGCCAGCACTCGACCAGTCGACCCTCGATGTGTCGCATCACGGTCTCGGGGATGCACGTGTCCGTGACCCGGTTCATCCCGCGTTCGTAGAGGGCCTGTTCGTCCTGAGCGGACAGATCTCTCCACGACGGAATGATCTCGTATTCCCGTCCCGCGAGCAGGTTGAAGACGTCCTCTTCCAGATTGGCACCGGTACAGGAGATCGCATGCACCTTCCCGGCACGGATCATACGGGCCAGAGAAATTCCAAATTCCCCCGTCGACATCGCCCCCGCCATCGCGATGAGCATCCTGCCACCTGCATCCACGTGTGCCTCATAAGCCTTCGCTGCATCGACGACTTCACGAGCGTTGAAGTGCAGGTAGTGCGTCGACATGAAGTCGCGGATCGCGCCCAACTGAACTCTCCTGTGGCGGTTTTGGGGAGCAGAAGTCTACGCATCGGGCGGCGGCACGATAGACTGTTGTCATGACCAGGACAGATTCGACCAACATCCGGTTCGAGCGGGAGCGCCACATCGCCCGAATCACGCTCGACCGACCCGACCGTCACAACGCGCTCGAGGCCGCTGACGTGGCGCGCATACGCTCCATACTCGAAGAGGTCGAGCAGGACGACGCGCTTCGGGTCCTGCTCCTCACAGGCGCGGGCGATCGCACATTCTGCTCGGGGGCTTCGCTGGATCAGATGAGCAGCGGGAAGATGAGTGGCGAGGTGTTCGATACGATGACTGATCGACTCGCAGCGCTCCGCGTCCCCACCGTCTGCGCCCTCAATGGAAACGTCTACGGAGGTGGTGGTGAACTCGCACTGTGCTGCGACTTCCGGATCGGTATCGAAGGCATGCGCATGTCCGTACCCGCCGCACGCCTCGGCGTCTGCTATCCGATCGGTGGCCTGACACGGTACATCCGGCGTCTGGGTCCGAGCACGGCAAACCGGATCCTCCTTGCGGCGGAAGAGATGGACGGAGCCGAGCTGCACCGAGTCGGCTTCCTGACGGACCTGGTGGCGCCGGAGGCCTTCGAAGACACCGTCACGGACCGTGTAGACCGGCTTGCGGTGCTAGCTCCATTGGCTGTTCAGGGCATGAAGCGGATCATGCTCGGCATCGCCAACGCATCAATGGACCCGGTCGAAGCCTCAGCCCTCATCGCGAGATGCAACGCGTCCGATGATCTCCGGGAAGGGATCACCGCGTGGAACGAGCGCCGAGACCCCGAGTTCGAGGGGCGCTAGGCTGCCAGACGCCCCGTCACCGGGCTTTTCTCAGGACTCGCCCGGACCGCTGACCGGTGAAGTCAGCGTCCGAGATGACGGGGACGCCGTTCACAAAGACGTGAACCATTCCCTCGGAGTAGTGGTGCGGATCGGTGTACTCAGCCACGTCTCGGACGTTCGCGAGATCAAAGACTGCGACGTCGGCGATCATGCCTTCGCGCAACATGCCCCGCTCCGGCATGTGGAAGACCGCCGCAGGCAGAGACGTCATGCTTCGAATCGCCTCCGTCAGACCAACCGTGCCCTTCTCGTTCACGTACAACCGCAGCTTACGAGCAAAGGCTCCGTAGGTCCGCGGGTGTGGCACACCTTCCCCCATCACGCCCAGCCCGCCGTCGGATGAGGTCATCGTCCACGGCTGGACCATGAGCGTCTCGACATCGTCATCGTGCATGTTGTACGACACGATACTGACGCTTCCACGCCGAATCAGATCGGACGCCGTCTCGATCGGGTCCTGGCCCCGCTCGGCGGCGACATCGCTCAACAGGCGTCCTTCGATCGACGGGTCGGGACGGTAGCGCCGGAACTGGATACGGTCCGCTCCGCCGCGCCTGACGAGACCTTCCTCCATGCCTTCGCGGATGCGGGCCATCGTGTCGGGATTCGCCATCCTCGTAAGCAACGCGTCACGCCCACCTGCCTGCGACCAGCGAGGCAGAAGCGCTGCCTCCAGCCCGGTGGCTGACGCGGTGTAGGGATACTGGTCGGCGAAGACCTCGATCCCCTCGGCTCGCGCACGATCCACCCGGGCTGCGATCGCCTGGCCGTAGCCCCAGACGAGCGGGCCCAGCGCCTTCACATGCGTGAGGACGACCGGAAGCTCAGCAACGCGTCCTACGTTGATGACCTCGTCGACCGCTGCGATCAGCCCCACGCTGTACGTTGACTCGTCGCGATAGTGGCTCGTGTACGAACCGCCGTAGCGCGCCACGTCTTTCGCCAGCTCCTCGATCTCTTCCGGAGGGGCGTAGCTACCCGGTACGTAGAAGGTCCCGGAAGAGAGCCCCCAAGCTCCCTGCTCCATACCCGCGATCACGAGCGAGCGCATCCGCTCGAGTTCGGACGATGTGGCGTGCCTGTCCTCCGCGCCCATCACCTCGCTGCGAATCGACCCGTGCGGCACGAGCTGAGCCACGTTCACCCCCAGCTCATCTGCGAGGAGTGCCTCTCGCTGTGCGGCCTGATCGACCGGACCGCCTCCATCCGGATTCACGAAGACCGTCGTCAGTCCCATGGCGAGGAGTGGCTCGGCGTGACTCAACTCGGGTGCCGTCAGACCCGGTCCTGCATGCGAATGCACATCGATGAAACCCGGCGTGACGTAGAGGCCCGAGGCATCGATCACACGATCCGCCCGGACGTCCGATGCGTCACCGACCCGGATGATGCGGTCGCCCTGGATCACGACATCGGCGTACATCCAGGGATTGCCCGAGCCGTCCAGCACGCGCCCGTTCCGGATTACCGTGACCGACTCCTGACTCGCGGCCCAGCTCGGGGAACCAAGGAGCGGGATCAGCAGGATGAGACTGAGGAGCGCAAAGCGGAGCGATCGGATCATGGTCGGGTGTCGAAGAGGCTCAGGGTCTGTATCGTTCAGCGAAACGTACGCCGGAGACTGGAATTCATGCGAGACGAAGACCGACTTCGCTCTGAACTGAAGCGGCTCGACGGTCGTGGCTACAAGGCCTTTAAGGACCTCACTGGCTTGTGGGCGTTCAAACGCTTCGAGCTGCGCATCGACCACGTACAGGGGGATCCGTTCGCGACCCCGACCCGCGTGAGCGTGACGCTCTCACCCGAGCGAACAGGCCTGCCATCGAGCGCGTACGCCAACGAGGCGCGCGCCCTCGGAACGGCCGCGCACCTGGCCCGGCGCTTTTCCGCCGAGGCCCGACGGGCCACCTCACGCACTCGGGGTGCAACCGGTCACAGCGGCGAGATTTGTATGCAGGACCCCGGACAGGTCGTCCTTTTGCAGTCCGCAGCTCAGCTGACCACGGAGGGAATCCTCGAAGCCCGCTTCACGATCGGGCTTCCCGCCCGGGGCCGTCGGATCGACGGTTCGGGAGCCATCGAGCTACTCCTCAAGCGTGTACCCACCCTCGTCGCGAGTACCCTGCTGGCCGGCGCACATGACCTGACCGAAGTGGAGCGATCTGCGGCGACGAACGAAGACGCTGAGGCCCTACGGTCCGCGCTCGCTACTCGAACGCTCGTCGCCTTTGTCGCCGACGGGAGTGTGCTTCCTCGAAGAAGTGGGGTGGACGATCGCCCCCTCGACGCACCGGCAGTGACCCCGTGTATCAGCCCGGAGACGCTCCGCGTGCGTATCGAGACGCCGAATCAGGGGACCGTGGTCGGGATGGGCATTCCGGAGGGCGTCACGCTCGTGGTCGGGGGTGGCTTTCACGGTAAGAGTACCTTGCTGCGCGCCCTGCAAGCCGGCGTCTGGAATCACGCTCCCCACGACGGACGGGAGTTCGTCGTCACAAGAATGGATGCGGTGAAGGTCCGCGCCGAAGACGGACGATCCATCGCTGGCGTCGACATCTCACCCTTCATCGACGGCCTTCCCGGGGGTACGTCCACGACGGCCTTCAGCACGCCGAACGCGTCGGGCTCCACGAGCCAGGCTGCGGCGATCATCGAGGCGATGGAGACCGGCTCGCGCCTGCTCCTGGTCGATGAGGACACATCGGCCACGAACTTCATGATCCGGGATCGCCGCATGCAGCAGCTGGTGCCACCGGAGGGCGAACCGATCACCCCGTTCGTGGATCGCATCGAGGAGCTGCGGGATGACCACGGTGTCAGCACCGTCCTCGTGCTGGGGGGGAGCGGCGACTACCTCGATGTGGCGGACCTCGTCATCCGGATGGATGCGTACCTGCCACTGGATGTCACACCCCAGGCTCGTGCTACGGCCGAACTGCTTCCAACCGGCCGCGAGATGGAGGCGAGTGCGGCGCTGTCGCTCCCCGGCCCCCGCCGGATCGAGTGGGGCAGCGTCGACCCCGCCCGTGGCCGCCGCAGGGTCCACGTGAAGACGCCTGACGACCGGACCCTGCTCTTCGGGAAGAGCACGATCGACCTGATGGCGCTCGAGCAGCTCACCGGGCGAGCTCAGATTCGGGCGATCGGCCTCGCGCTGGCGTGGGCAGCCGAGCTACGCACCGACAACCACATACCCGACATCCTGGACGCGACCATGGACGCGCTCAGTCAGGGCCTCGACACCTTCGATGAATTCAGGACCGGTGACACGGCTGGCTTTCGGCGTCAGGAGTTGGCCGCGGTTCTGAACCGACTCCGTTCTCTGCGGGTAGTTTAAAGCCTCCAAGATCTCCCGGTACTGCCAAGGAATCAGCATGCCTGCTTCACCCGTTCGTGCACCCAGCCCGATGCGCCTCGTCTCCGTGGTGCTCGCGCTCGTATCGACGTCTGTGGGCGACCTCGCTGCCCAGGCCTCCGGATCGGAACTGGAGCCCGTCGCCAGCGTGGAGGGCATTACCGAGTACCGCCTGAACAACGGGCTCCGCGTGTTGCTCTTTCCGGAACCCAGCCAGCCGCAGATCACAGTCAACATCACCTACCTCGTGGGTTCCCGGCACGAGGCGTACGGCGAAACAGGGATGGCCCACCTGCTCGAACACCTGCTCTTTCAGGGTACTCCGGACCACCCGGATATCACTCAGGAACTGAGTGAGCGGGGGGCACAGCCGAACGGCACGACGGGCGTCGACCGTACGAACTACTTCGAGGTTTTTCCGGCGTCGGAGGACAATCTTCAGTGGGCGCTGGACCTCGAGGCAGACCGGATGGTGAACTCCTTCGTGGCGCAGGACGACCTCGACTCCGAGATGACGGTGGTCCGCAACGAGATGGAGTCGGGTGAGAACAGTCCGCTGCGCATTCTGCTCGAGCGGGTCATGTCCACGGGGTACCTCTGGCACAACTACGCCAACTCCACAATCGGCGCGAGAGCCGATGTCGAGAACGTACCGATCGAGCGCCTCCAGGCCTTCTATCGGAAGTACTACCAGCCCGACAACGCCGTGCTCGTGGTCGCAGGGGACTTCGATCCGTCGTTCGCTCTGGACGTCGTCGTCCAGGAGTTCGCCTCGATTCCGCGGCCTGACCGTCAGGGCAACAACATTCTCTGGCCGACCTACACCCGCGAACCGACCCAAGATGGTGAACGGTCGGTGACGCTGCGTCGCGTGGGCGAAGTACCTATCGCCATGGCGATGTATCACGTGCCGGCTGGAGCGCACGAGGACTTTGCTTCGATCGACGTTCTGAGCTTCGTCCTCGGTGACGCGCCCTCAGGTCGCCTGTATCAGGCGCTCGTCGAGTCCGGCGCTGCGACCTCATCAAGCGCATTCGCACGCCAGAATACGGAGTCGTCACCCTTCGTCACCTATGCACAGCTCGCTTCTGACGGAGACCTCGAGACCGTGCTCCGCACCATGAACGAGACCGTTGAGGGCGTCCTGACCACCCCGATCACGGGTGACGAGATCGACCGGGCCAGGACCGCGCTGCTGAACAGTATCCAGCAGCAGTTCAACAATTCGGTCGGAATCGCCCTCGGACTTTCCGAATGGACCGCGCGTGGCGACTGGCGGCTCTTCTTCCTGCACCGAGACCGCATCGAGGCTGTCACCGCAGACGACGTCAATCGCGTGGCGCAGACGTACATCAAGCCTTCGAACCGGACGGTGGGTCGGTTCGTCCCGACCGAGGAGCCGGATCGCGCCGAGATCCCGGAGCAGCCGGACGTCTCAGCCATGATCGAGGGGTATACCGGTCGAGAGGCCGTCGCGCAGGGTGAGGCGTTCGACCCGTCGCCCGACAACATCGACGCGCGAACGATCACCTACGAACTGCCGAACGGCATGCAGGTGGCCCTGCTCCAGAAGGAGACACGGGGTGACCGGGCCACGATCCGCATGAGGCTGCACTTCGGTGACGAAGAAACGCTCACAGGTCGAGGCACCGCAGGCGGGATGGCCGGTGCCATGCTCATGCGCGGCACCGAGGTGCGGGACCGGCAGGCGATCCAGGATGAACTCGATCGCCTGCAGGCTCAGGGGGGGGTAGGCGGTGGACCCATGCTGGCCAATGGTCAGTTCCAGACCGTGCGCGGCAACGTGGTCGAGGTCATCAAGTTGATGGGCGAGATCGCCCGCCAGCCTTCCTTCCCGGAAGCCGACTTCGAGGTCATCCGTGAGCAGAGGATCGCTTCACTCGAAGAATCCGGCACGGATCCGCAGGCGCTGGCCCAGCTCGAGCTGTCGCGAATCATGGAGCCGCGTCCCATGGGGCACCCCAGCTACACGGAGACCATCGAGGAAGCCATCGCGGCTCTCCAGGCGGTGACGCTGCAGGACGCGCGAGCCTTCTACGACGAGTTCTGGGGCCCGCAGAATGGCAACATCGTGCTGGTCGGTGACTTCGAGGAGACGGAAGTCCGTGCGGCGATCGAGGAGGCGTTCGGCGACTGGACGAGTCCCCACCCGTTCGAACGTATCGCGACTCCGTTCGTCGATCCGGAAGCGCAAAACATCGAACTGGAGACACCCGACAAGGCCAACGCAATCCTGTGGGCTCGTCAGAACTTCGAGTTGCGGGACAGCGACGAGGACT
>JAKMDG010000121.1 GCA_022428035.1 Longimicrobiales bacterium | reverse complement strand
AACCTGAAGGAACAGTCGGCGGCCAACGAGTCCGGCTCCTCGACGAAGATCGACGCCTTCCCGCAGCTCCTCGAAGAGATGATGGCGTCCCCCACGCCGATCATCGGACGCATCGATGGCCACGCCCTGGGCGGTGGGAACGGCCTCGCGGCGGCGTGCGACGTCGCGATCGCGCGGGAGGACGTGCTCTTCGGTTTCTCCGAGGTCCGCCTCGGTGTGACCCCGGCGATCATCTCGGTCGTTTGTCTGCCGAAGATGCGACGCGGGGAGGCGATGGAGACGTTCTTGCGGGGGAACCGCTTCTCCGGCGCGAAGGCGGCGGAATACGGCTTGATCTCTCGCGCGGTGCCCGGCGGTGAACTCGATGCGGCGGTTGAGGAGGTCCTCGCAGACCTCTGCCGCGGCGGGCCGAACGCCCTCGGAATCGCCAAGCGCCTGGTCTACGAAGTCCAGGACAAGGATCCGTCCGAGGCGATGGCCTGGGCTGCGAACCTCTCGGCCGACTGCTTCGCGAGCGATGAAGCACGCGAAGGCATGGCTGCCTTTCTCGAAAAACGGGATCCGTCCTGGGTCCAGGACGAGCAGGAGTAAATCAGATGAAGATCGATTCCGGACTGATGGGGATGGCCGATCTCTCGAAGGTTCCCGAGCAGGCACGGCGCCTCGAGGCGCAGGGGTTCGATGGGATCGTGACGGCCGAGACGGCGAACGACCCCTTCTTTCCGCTCATGCTCGCGGCGGAACACACCGAGCGGATCGAGCTCATGACGTCGATTGCCGTGGCCTTTTCGCGCAACCCGATGACGCTCGCGAACATCGCCAACGATCTGCAGGCCTTCTCGAAGGGCCGCTTCATCCTGGGGCTCGGCTCGCAGATCAAGCCGCACATCACCAAGCGCTTCTCCATGGAATGGTCGAAGCCGGCGGCGCGCATGCGTGAGATGGTGCTCGCGATGCGCGCGATCTGGGATTGCTGGTACGAGGGGGAGAAGCTCGACTTCCGGGGCGAGTTCTACAAGCACACGCTGATGACGCCGATGTTCACGCCGACCAACAATCCCTACGGCGCGCCGAAGGTCGTCGTCGCCGCGGTAGGGCCGCTGATGACGGAGGTCTGTGGCGAGGTCGCGGATGGCATGCTGGTCCACGCCTTCACGACCCAGAAGTACCTGCGCGAGACGACGCTGCCGGCGATCGAGAAGGGCATGGCGAAGTCCGGGCGGTCGCGCGAAGGCTTCCAGATCAGCCTGCCTTCTTTCGTGGTGTCCGGGAAGGACGAGCAGAAGTGGGAAGAGGTGCGGGCGGCGACGGCGAAGCAGATCGCCTTCTACGGTTCGACCCCGGCCTACAAGCCTGTGCTCGACGCGCACGGCTGGGGCGATCTTCAGGGAGAATTGAACCGCCTCTCGAAGCGCGGAGAATGGGACGCCATGGGCGAGGAGATCACCGAGGAGATCCTCGAAACTTTCGCCGTCGTCGCGGAGCCGGCCAAAGTCGCCGGCGCACTCAAGGCGCGCTGGGGCGGGCTCGTGGACCGCGTGCTCTGTACCTTCGACTTCGCGACGGACGAGGAGCGCGCGGCCTACCTCGAAGAGCTGCGCGCGGGCTGACGAGAAAGGGGCGCACGATGCTGCCGATCGCCAGGGATTTTCAGGAAGAGGTCGCCGACCTCCACGCCTTTCTCTCGACCCTCGAGGCGGAGGCCTGGGATCGAGAGACGCTCTTCATGGACTGGACGCCGTGGGACGTGATTGCTCACCT
Organism: Longimicrobiales bacterium; assembly: GCA_022428035.1. Classification (GTDB taxonomy): domain Bacteria; phylum Gemmatimonadota; class Gemmatimonadetes; order Longimicrobiales; family Gaopeijiaceae; genus UBA2589. The sequence continues at coordinate 951 of JAKMDG010000121.1, read as the reverse complement.
CCACTTCTTCGATGAGGTTTCGCTCCACTGCACCGACGGCGAGGAAGGCTTCAAAGCGAAGCGCAAGGAGCTGAACGCCCTGATGGGCGACGGCAGGCCGATGAAGGTGATTCAGCGCGAAGTGCTCGGGCACCTCTCGGCCGAAGCGCTTCTGACGAACTGGAGGGCGGTGGCCTTCGATCTGTCGGAGAAGCTGGGCGTGCTCGATCCGAAGGCACGCTTGCCCTGGTTCGGTCCGGACATGGGCGCGTCGATGTTCACGACTGCGCGCTTCATGGAGACTTGGGCCCATGCGCAGGCGATCTACGATCTCGTGGGGGCCGAACGGACCCACTCCGATCGGATCCGGAACATCGTCGCGATCGGGTACCGAACCTTCGGCTGGACCTTCGTCAACCGGAAGCTCGATCCGCCGGGGCCGCCGCCCTTCGTTCGGCTCACGGCGCCGTCCGGCGAGGTCTGGGAGTACGGAGATCCGGGGGAGGCCGGGCCCGGAGAAAGGATCGAGGGCACGGCCCTCGACTTCTGCCTCACGGTGACCCAGGTCCGGAACGTGAAGGACACTGTGCTCGACGTGCAGGGCGAAGTCGCGAAGGCGTGGATGGACATCGCCCAGTGTTTCGCGGGGCCGCCGATCGATCCGCCGGCGCCGGGCTATCGAACCCGGACTGCCTAGTCCGAGACGACCGCGCGCGGAGGCGACGAGTCTGCCATGCTCCGTCACCCGGCCCTGTCGTGACGACCGGGCCGCTGACGGAGATCCGCGACATGGCTCTGAAGTTCTCGATTCAGCTTCCCACCGACCGCGTCGAGGCGATCGGTGAGTTCGGGACCGCCGAGGCGATCGCCGAGATCGCGCGTGCCATCGAGGCGGCGGGCTTCGATGCCTGCTTCGTCACCGAGCATCCTTTTCCCGCCGACGAGTGGCTCGCGTCCGGGGGGCATCACGCC
>JAKMDG010000092.1 GCA_022428035.1 Longimicrobiales bacterium | reverse complement strand
CCTCATGGACTGCACGTGGACATGGCCGTCTCGGCCGACCCGGACCCGCACAGTACCCATCTCGTCCGTCCGATGGATCGTCACCCCTGCGTCTTCGAGACGAGCCAAGACTCCAGGTGCTGGATGTCCATAACGGTTGGTCCGTCCGGCCGAAATCAGCGCGTGCTCGGGCGTTGTGGTTCGAAGAAACGCGCCGCTGGTCGACGTTCTGCTCCCGTGATGACCAATCTTCAGAATGTCGATGTCACCCAGTTCCGCCATCAGGGTCTCTTCAACATCGACGTAGGCATCTCCAGTGAGCACGATGTCGACCCCCTGCCATGACACGCGGAGCACCACAGACACGCGATTGGCCTCCACGGAAATACCCCTTCCCTCCTCCACGGAAACCGCCGCGTCCGTTGGGTGCAGCACCTCGAAGCTCACGCCACCATAGACGAAGCGTTGGCCAGCCCGAGCCGCGTCCCATGACACACCCTGGACCTCTGCCTCGGCCATGGCATCCCCGTAGACCCGTTTGCCGACGGGCAGTGCTGGCTCGAGCACCCGGGTGACGTGGAAGCTACGGAGCACACCCGGCACCCCTCCGATATGGTCGGCGTCGGGATGCGTGAGTACCAGCAATTCGATCCGGCGTACGCCCAGACTCCGAAGCGTCTGCACCACGGGCTGAGCAGGGATCGGCGCATCCGAGGGAGGGCCGGCATCCACCAGAATCCATGAACCATCGGGAGTCCGCACCGCGAGCGCATCTCCCTGCCCTACGTCGATCATCCACAGGTCGAGGCCACGACCACCCTCCCAGGCCAGCATTGTTGGCCACGCCACGAGAGCGCTCACGACGAGGGCCAGCGTGATCCGACTCCGCCCCCGTGCGTCGACACCTGGATGGCGAGCCAACCAGGACGCGACAAGGACACCCGCACTCCCCGCCAGGACCGACGGCGGTGAAACCCAGACGGAGGCCATCGGGGCGTCCGCGGCGACCCGGGCCACAAGAGCCAGGGCATCGAGCAAGACCGAGACCCCGCCAGCGAGGAGCATCCCCCCCGACTCCGAGACTGACCCGACCACAAGCGAGAGCAGGGCTCCTGGCAGCGCTAGACTGACCAGCGGCGTCGCAACCAGAGTCGCGGGTATGCCCAGGAGTGCGACGCGGCCGAAGTGCCAGGCCACGAACGGGAGCGTCGCCACCGTGGCTGCGATTCCGGCGGCAAGGCTCGATGTCACGGTTTGCCCTGCGCGGTGTGTGGGGCCCCGAAGATGTGTCAGAAGCCATGATTCGAGCGGGCCTGCCCAGGCCACCAGACCCGCTGCTCCCGCGAAGGAGAGCTGGAAGCCCGCGTTCGCAAGCTCGCGTGGGTCGATCCACAACAGGATCAGTGCCGCTCCCCCCAAGGCACCCCAACGGCTGGGGACACGCCCCAGCGCGACGGAGAGCGCCGTGAGTAAAATGATCAATGCAGCACGGCACGCGGAAACGGGAAAGCCGATAAGAGCGACGTAGCCGGCCGTCACAGCTGCGGCCAGCAGCCGCTTGCGCCGGCGACCCCACGGCAGCGCCGTAAGGGCAATCGAGACCAATCCCGCCACCACACCGACGTGAAACCCGGAAATCGCGAGTAGATGTGCGATTCCTGCCCCGGCGAACGAATCGCGCACGTCTCGATCGAGCCCCTCGGTGCGGGCCAGTGTGAGCGCTGTGATCAGCGGTGCGCGGACGCCGTACAACTCGTGAATACGGCGGACCAGACCACCTCTCAGTCGCACCGCTCCCCAGTGAACGCGATCGACCACCGCAAGCCTCGGCTCCACCCGATCCACCGCTTCGATGTGGGTCGCCGCAAACCACGGACGATGACGGCCCTCACGCTGCCGGCCCCGAACACGAACAGGCTTGCCAGCCGCACGTGCTTCGCGCGGGGTGGCATCCAGATCCGTTTCCGGCAGGACGACGGTCATGACGCCGCAGCCATCGTCCCGAGCCAGCGGAGTCGACTCGGAGAGCGGTGGCGACAGGAAGCGCCCCGTGAGGACGCTGTCGACCGCGCATACGGCGAGACCGTCCGCGGTGGTCCCATCCGTCGACGAGGTCGCGTAACCGGCGAGCGCCCCGGCCACGGCGACCGCGATCAGGCCGGCGCGTACCTCCACGAGCCGTCCGGATG
>JAKMDG010000091.1 GCA_022428035.1 Longimicrobiales bacterium | reverse complement strand
GATCCGGACGTGCTCCCACCCACCGAGCGCCACGCCGTCTCCGCGACCACACGCGGTGCAGGAATCGCTCCGGTGAATACGGCCGTGCCCAGGTCGGGAAGGTCCGCCGCAATGACTTCGATGGTCTGCGGTTCTACGCCGCGGGCGAGCACGGCATCGACTGCAGCGGCGTTCCGCTCGTCGGCGAAGAAGTCCGTGATCGCCTCGGACATGCGCGGACCGATACCGTCGATCTCCACGAGCTCGTCGATCGTGGCAGATCGAATCGCGGTGAACGAGCCGAATCGTTCGGCCAGGGTGCGAGCAACGGTCACACCGACCTCTGGGATACCGAGCGCGATCAGGAACCGTCTGAGGTCCGGCGTACGGGTCGCTGCGATCGCATCGACCAGCGCAGAGGCCGATTTGTCACCGAACCCTTCCAGGTCAACGAGCTGGTCCGGGGTGACGTCGAAGAGCTCCGCGAGCTGCGTCACCATGCCACGATCTACGAGAAGGTTTGCGGTCTCTTCGCCCAGACCCTCGATGTCGAGTGCGGAGCGGGACCCGAAGTGGATGATTCGACCTTTGAGCTGCGCGCTGCAGCCGAACCGATTCGGGCAGACGGTTCGCGGCCCGTCCGGGTGAACCTCCGTGTCGCAGACCGGGCACCGGTCGGGCATCTCGAAGGGCTCGGCACGCTCGTCGTGATGCTCGATGACCTCGACGACTTGCGGGATCACGTCGCCGGCTCGCTGGATCCGAACGGTGTCGCCTTCGCGCAGGTCTTTCCGTCTGAGCTCCTCCCGATTGTGGAGCGAGGCGCGCGACACCGTCACACCCCCGACAACCACCGGCCGAAGCCACGCTACGGGTGTGAGGACACCGGTTCGACCGACCTGGATATCGATCTTCTCGATGACCGTTACCTCCTGGCGGGGCGCGAACTTCAGTGCCATCGCCCAACGGGGGTGGTGTGACGTAGCCCCCATCGCTCTTCGAGCAGCGAGATCGTCGAGCTTGATCACCACCCCGTCGATTTCGTAGTCGAGCTCGTCGCGATCGCTCTCGAACGCCGCATGGTACGCGAGCACCTCATCGACCGTTGTCACCGTCTGAATGCGTTCGGGCACGCTGAAGCCCCACTCCCGAATCGCCTCGACCCCGGCAGTGTCGGAGTCGAAGAACGTGCCGTCCACGGCAAGAACGTCATACACCAGAACGTCGAGCTTACGTGACGCTGTCACTCGAGAGTCCAGCTGGCGGATTGATCCCGCGGCCGAGTTCCGCGGGGACGCGTACGGTTCGATGTCTGCTTCAGCCAGTCGTGCGTTGAAGTCGGCGAAGTCCGAGATGTACATCAGTACTTCGCCACGAAGGGATAGAAGTGCCGGTGCCGGTCGGACGTCGGTCCGAAGACGGAGCGGAACGGTCGAGATGGTCCGGATGTTCTCGGTCACACCCTCGCCCTGCTGACCATTTCCGCGAGTGACGGCTCGCGTGAGTACACCCTCCTCGTACACAAGCTCGATCGACGCTCCATCCAGCTTGGGTTCGAGGATATATCTGGGGGTGACGCCCTCTCCGAGTGCTCGACGCACGCGCTCGTCGAAGCGGACAAAGTCCTCGGCCTTCTCTGACGAATCGAGAGACAGCAGCGGGGCCACGTGCTCGACCGTCTCGAACCTGGCCTGCGGAGGAGCACCGACCCGCTTGGTCGGCGAGTCCGGGGACTCCAGGGCTGGATACTGCCTCTCGAGTGCCTGGAGTCTTCGAAACAGCTCGTCGTACTCCGCGTCGCCGATCTCCGGACGTGCCTCGTGGTAGTAGAGGTACGAATGACGCCTCAGCTCAACTCGGAGGGTTTCGACCTCCTTGAGGAGCTCGTCCGGGATGTCATGGGTCGCGTCGGTCACGGGCGCACAGTCACATAATCTTCAAAGGCCCGTCAATATCGCGCCTTCGTTGCTTGAAGTGCACCGAACGAACGCCGTGGAGCGCCTGTTGTCGCGATGCTCACCGTAGCGCGATCATCGTACCTCACTGATCTTCTCGACTCTCTGCGTAGCTCGGACGGAGTCGGGCCACGCGCGTACGAAGGGCATCTGGAGGAATGAGGAATCATGAAGACGCACTCTCCGCTGGGACAGCTTCTGGGAGCAGTCGCCGCTGTTCTGGTCCTGAGCACCGGTATCGCCGCACAGCAGAGCGGAATGGAAGACACCAATCCTCGCCGTGCAGACGAAGGTGACGGGCCTCACGAGCGTCTGATCCTTAGGGGTGGGACGTACATCGATGGTGCGGGCAGCCCTCCTCTGGGCCCGGTCGACATCGTGGTGGAGAACGACCGAATCGTAGAGATCCGGGCCGTCGGCTTCCCGATGGCCCCGATCAACGAGGAGCGCCGCCCCGGTGGCGCGACGCAGGAGATCGACGTCTCCGGCATGTACATCCTGCCCGGGCTTGTCGACATGCACGTCCACACGGGAGGTCCGGGAAAGGCACCGCAGGCCGAGTACACGCATAAGCTCTGGATGGGCAACGGCGTCACGACGGCCCGCGGTGTGGGTTTCGGTCCGATGATGTGGTCCCTGGAGCAGAAGGCCCTGGCCGAGGCCAACGAAATCGTCGCACCTCGGATGTTCGTGTACGTCCGACCGGGTGAGGCATGGGACCGTGGTCCGGTGACGTCCCCGGAGATGGCGCGCGAGTGGGTGCGCTGGGCAGCGAACGTCGACGTGGACGGCGCACAGATCGACGGCCTGAAGCTCACGTCGTATCCGCCGGCGATCATGGAAGCCCTGATCGACGAGGCGCATCAGCACGGCCTCGGTACCGTCGCCCACCTCGCTCAGACCGGGGTGGCACGGATGAACGCCCTCGATGCGGCTGAGCTCGGGCTCGACATGATGACCCACTACTACGGTCTCTTCGAGGCTCTGTTCGAGGGTCAGACCATCCAGGACTTCCCGGCCGACTACAACTACCAGAACGAGCAGCATCGTTTCGGTCAGGTGGGTCGGCTCTGGAACCAATCGGCCGAGCCCGGCTCCGAAGCGTGGAACGAGTTGATCGAGCGCTTCCTCGAGCTGGATTTCGCGATCGACCCGACGATGACGATTTACGAGGCGAGCCGTGACGTCATGCGCGCACGTGAGGCCGAGTGGCACGAGGAGTACACGCTGCCCAGCCAGTGGGATTTCTATCAGCCGAGCCGTCAGGCCCACGGTTCGTACTGGTTCTACTGGACGTCTGAGGACGAGTACCACTGGCAGCAGTTCTACCGGAAGTGGATGACGTTCCTGAACGACTACAAGAATGCGGGTGGCATCGTGACCACCGGGTCCGATTCCGGCTTCATCTACAAGCTGTACGGCTTTGACTACATCCGTGAGCTCGAGCTTCTGCGCGAGGCGGGGTTCAATCCACTCGAGGTGATACGGGCGGCCACGTACCATGGCGCCCTGCAGCTCCACAAGCCGAAGGGGATGGAGAATGACCTGCAGTTCGGCGTGCTCGAAGTGGGCGCGAAGGCCGACATGATCGTGGTGCCGGAGAACCCGCTCGCAAACCTCAAGGTGCTGTACGGCACCGGGACCCCGCGTCTCAACGACGACACGGGCGAGGTGGAGCGCGTGGGCGGCATCACGTACACGATCAAGGATGGGATCGTGTACGATGCCCGTCAGCTCCTCGAGGACGTTCGTGAGATGGTGCGCGAGGCGCAGGCGAACCCGGTTTCCGAGCAGGGCGGTTGAGCATCTAGCCCCGTCGCTATCGTCCGGCGGTCATCCCGCAACAGGACGCCTCCGCCCGATCGTCGGGCGGGGGCGTTCTGCTTGAAGACCCCTGCGCAAACTGGTGCATGGGGCCGGCTCATCGAGCGCGGTATCCGTCTGCTGGAGCGCGTCCTCCGTCTGTTCGCCCATTGGTCCCGATCTGCTGGGCACGTATTGTCGATGCCTCCCGAGAACATGCGGCTGGTGAACAGGAGATGACGAGATGAAGCGGTTATCGAAGAGCGTGCTCCGGTCTGCGTGCGGTTTCGCCGTTTCGCTCGCCGTCCTGATCACGCCAGGCATGGCGCCTGAACTGGATGCGCAGGACGCTCGGCCGTCTCTGTACCAGCCGACTGTGTCACCGGACGGTTCGGAGATCGCGTTCGTGAGCGGTGGCGACATCTGGACCGTTCTCTCCACGGGGGGCGCCGCACGAATCCTGGTGGCCCACGCGGCTGACGAAAGTGCTCCGCTTTACTCTCCAGATGGGACCCGGCTTGCATTCGTTTCGAATCGGGCCGGCGACAACGACATCTACGTGATGGACCTGACCTTCGGAACCGTCATGCGTCTCACCTACGGTGACGGAAACGAGGAACTGGACGCGTGGTCCCCCGATGGTGAGCTGATCCTTTTTGCCGACGGGCGACACGATCCGGGTGGCCAACCTGATATCTGGAGTATCCAGTCCTCCGGCGGCACCCCGGTGAAGGTGCTCGCGGACGAATATTCGCCTGAATTCCATGCGGCGATCTCACCGGACGGCTCCACGATCGCGATCGCAGCAAATGCCCGCATGGCCCAGAGCCAGTGGTGGAGAAACGGGCACAGCCACATCGACGAAGCCGAGATCTGGTTGGTCACGTCGGGAGACCGGCCAACCTATCGGCAGCTCTCGGCCTCAGGCTCGAAGAGCGTGCAGCCCATGTGGACCCGTGATGGCGATGATGTCGTCTATGTGTCCGACCGTTCCGGAACGGAGAACCTCTGGACCCAGTCGACCGCGGGAGGCGAGGCCAGGGCGTTGACGACCTTCACGGACGGCCGGCTGCTGTTCCCCCGCATCAGTGCGGACACGGATCTGGTCGTGTTCGAGCGGGACTTCGAGATCTGGTCGATGCAGCTTCCCGGAGGGACGCCGACTCCGGTCGACATCGAGCTGATGGGGGCCGTTCAGACGCCGATCCCGGAAGAGCTGAGTCTGAACCGTGGTTTCGGAGATCTCTCTCTCTCACCGGACGGCGAGAAGGTCGCGTTCACCGCCCGCGGCGAGGTCTTTGCTGTCTCGATTGAAGATGGCGGGCAGGCGACCCGTGTGACCCGAAGTGTCGCCGCTGAATCAGAGATCACCTGGGCGCCGGACTCGCGACGAATCGCCTATGTGTCGCGGCGGGATGGGGTGCCGAGTCTCTTCCTGTATGACTTCGGCTCAAACACCGAAACACGTCTGACGGATGCGGACGGGGTCGACATCACGCCTCGTTTCTCGCCCGATGGCGACGCCGTCGCTTACGCGAGGGACGGACGACAGATCCGGGTGCACGACCTGGAGTCCGGCGACGATCGTCTCGTGGCCGAAGGTCAACTCTGGGTCTACCCGTTCAGTCTATCCGAACCCCTGGTATGGTCCCCGGACGGGGAGTGGCTGGCCTGGCTCTCCACCGACGCCCGCATGTTCTCGAACGTCTGGCTCGCGCCGGCCATGGGTGGTGAGGCGCGGAGGGCGTCCGAGCTAGCGAATTCGTCCGCTGGCTCGATCGCCTGGGCGCCGAACGGTGAGACGCTCTACTTCGATACGCAGCACCGCACGCAGGTGGGTCAGGTCGCGGCCGTCGATCTCGTACCGAGGGCACCGCTCTTCAGAGAAGATCGCTTCGCCGAGCTCTTCGAAGAGGAGGACGAGGATCCAACCGGTGATGAAGGGTCGGACGGCGCCGGAGTGAATGAACCGGTGACGCCGAACTTCGATGGCATCCGTCGCCGCCTGACCCTGCTCCCGATTGGCGTCGATGTCGGGACGATGACACTCAGTCCGGACGGCAAAACGTTGGTGTTCAATGCCGCTGCGGAGGGGCAGCAGAACCTCTATGTGTACTCCGTGGATCCTGAGGACGACGGCCCACGGGTCACCCGGCAGCTCACGTCCACGGCTGGCTCCAAGAGTCGCCCGCTGTTCATGCCGGATGGACGCGAGGTCGTCTATCTGGCCTCTGGGCGCATCCAGATCGCCAATGTCGAGAGTGGGCAAACGAGAGGTT
>JAKMDG010000408.1 GCA_022428035.1 Longimicrobiales bacterium | reverse complement strand
GGGCCGTACGTAGTAGAAATCGTCGCGACGGCCGCGCTCAGAGATTGATCGCTCAGGTGCTGAGCCTGGGCAGTGTCATGTTGTCGAGGAAGAGACGATCTCGAGGAGACAGTGACTTCACTCCGTCCACGTCGACAACGACCAGAAGACGCTCCACCTCATCACGATTGAGCGGATGTAGTTCGCAGAGATCGATGTCACGCCAACGGTCATGATCTTCCGGATATCGCACACCCAGAGACAAGTAGTGCGAGTTGGGCGCTTCGATACGTCGGGCCTCGGCGATCTTGCGTCGCTTGCGCTCGTTGTACCACATGCGCAACGCGAGTGAGGTGATCAACGTCGCGATCAGCAATGGCAGAATCAGGCTCATCATCATCCATACCCCGTCCGTCTGGTCCAGCCGAGACGCTCCCCTGAGCGCCCCTCACCGTATCAGCTAAGACGGAATCCGAGGTGAGAAGGTTGCCGTCTTCACCTCCTGCTGGGAGCCCGCCCGGTTTCCGCTCGCGTGGCCCTCGGGGCCGCCTGAATGGCAAGACGACCCGGACCGGACGGTGCCGGACGTAGAACCGGCCCGGACACGGCGTCGTCGTCCCTCACCTCCAGGACGTAGTCGAAAAGCTCGGGACGCACATCGACCGCATCTCCACGACTGAAAAGGACGATCCTGGGAACCTCACGCAGTAGTTCTTTAGTGAGAACGAGGGTCCGGATCCGCGCCTCGGCATCCAGAAGGTCGAACGGCTGCTCAATTGCCAGGCTCGCCACAATCCGGCCGTGAGCGGCAATCAGGGACGCTGCTGCGAGCCGAATGGCGATGCGCCCGACCGAGAGATCCTCCTCGGACAACGGAGTGAGCGCACCCTCACTCCCCTGTAGCCGCACAGCTCCGTCTTCGAAGGTGAGGGCCAACACTCGGCCTCCGGACACCCTTGATACGAATCGAGATCCTCGATCGAGTAAGAGGTCCGTTGCCCGTGCGATCCGGGCTGCCCGGACACGGGTCAGCGCCGCCACCACCGCAGCCTGCGCATCGTCCAGCTCAGGCGGAGGAACGACTGCACCACCCTCGAGCTCCTCGAGCCGCGCACGAAGGACTTCCACTCGCTCGGATCCAGCTTCGACCGCTGCGTGAAGTGTCAACGATGTTCGCTCGAGATCCTGGAGGTGCTGCGGCTTGAGCTCGAGCTGCTCCCAGCGACTCTTCCACCAACTCCCGTCCTGCACTACGGACTCCCACTCGTCTCGGAGCTCGGCCAGAACCTCCTCATAGTGAGTCTTCAACACCCGACCACACGTAGGGCACGGTGCTTCGGGCCCGGAGGACTCCATGTGACGGATCCGCGTCCGTAACTCGCGAGCGCGGTCCCGATATGTGAACAATGTCGTCTCGGCATCCTGCCGCTCGCGCAGCCAGTCCATGTTCGCAGCCTCGACGTCACCGTCGACCTCCGCAACGTCAGCCCGCGTAGCGAGGAGCTCCCGCTGCGCCGTGCGGAACTCTGCAGCGACTTGTTCAGGGTCGACCCTGACCGCCCCTCGAACCGGCCGTTCACGCTGTGCATGAATCGACGCCGACGGCGCGCGCGCTCCCATCGACTCGAGAGCTGCATCGATCAAACCCATACCGCGACTCTCCGCCACCGCATCAATCGCTCGACGAAGAGCACCATCGAGCGTTTCCGCCTCGGCACCCGCCCACCAGGTCGAGATGGCTGAGTCCAACCCTGTGCGTCCAGCCCGTGTAAAGAGATCAGCCACGGCCCGGCGTGCTCGACCACCTCCGCCCAGAATCGCGGTCAGCCCAGAGGGGATCGAGGTACTGACCCGCCCGATCCCCGCGACTGTACCGTCGAGCGCATCAATGACGCCGAGCGGTGCGTCGAGAGCCGTCGGAGCGTCATCGGGTACGAGTTCCTCAACCAGACGACGCAGGTCCTCCGTTCGCCGACCATCGTGTTCCAGCTCGGCGAATACGCCCGCTCGCACCTGACGCGCTGCTTCTACAGGGAGCCAGGCAGCGGCAGGGACGTCGATGTCCTTCCCGGCCTCGACGGCCAGATGGAGCGCCTCACCCCGAAAGATGCGAAGTGGATCACCCTGAAGCGCGAGGAGGTCATGCGGTCGTGCGCCCTGCAGACGGAGACGCACGATCTTGTCTGTGATTCCTCCCGGAACCTCGCCGAGCACTTCGTTCACCCGCCGTCGAATCCGCTCCGGATCTCCCGGACCGACCTTCACCGGCGCGAGTGCGACGACCGGCCGACCCGGGATGGTGTGAAAGGCTACGTGACCCGATTCGAGATCGATCGTCAGGAACCCCTTCTCGTCGGCGGCCTCACTCCATGGATCCAGGGCGACCCGCTCGAGAGACCCCGGATAGCGCACCCGATCAGAAAGCTTTGTCCGCCGGTGCTCACCTCCGAGCGCCACGTAGTCCCACTCTGCCGGGTCGATGAGGATGCCCTCGTCCCCTCCGCGCGCTGCCTCAGCGTGCATGACCAGGAGATTCCAACGCATGCGGGGGTCGGGATCAGGCAGTGCCGGAGCGCTGCGCACCACGGCCCGATAGGGCACAAGGCACGCATGCAGACCGAGCCGCTTGATCTCTATTGTGTGGGTGCGCGCAGTCACGGCATCGACGTTGGCAAACGTGTCGAGTACGGCGAGCGCTCCCGGATCACCCGCGCGGCGTGGTGTGTCCCGTGGTCCAGCGACCATGAGCACACGGGTCTCGGGCATTGCGGTATTCATCGCCTCAAGCCCCCGGGCGAGTGCAACCACCGCGCTCGCCGGAGGGTCTGGACGGTCGAAGACATCACCAGCCACCACCACGACGTCGGGCCGCAGCTTGATCAGCTGCCGAACGGCGCGCTCGAAGGCAGCTGAAACATCTCGCTCGCGCATGTCGGTACCTCGCTCGACGCGCCCGTAGGCCCGGAAACCGAGATGCAGGTCGGAGAGATGTGCGATGATCACACCGCCGACCCTCCGTCGAGTCGTGCTGTGATCTCCTCATGGAGTGGGCTACGGGAGAACAACGTCACACTCCCCCCGTCGCCCCGTGCTTCGAGTTTCAGGGCATGCCACTCCTCCACTTCACTGGGAGGTGGATCGACGCTGTGAGGACCAAGCGCCACGATGCCAGCTGGTGAAAGTGCGTCGAACATCCGCCATAGACTCGCCCGGGAGAGCCCCCAGAGTCCTCCCAGAGGAGCAAGAGCATCGAGGTCTACAACGATCAGGTCATAGGTCGTCCGTACGGACCCGATGAGATCGTCGAGATTACCGACGGCCACGACCTGCCGACCCTCAGAACCCATCACCAACTCGGTATCGAAGTACTCGCGGCCAAGTTCGATCACCGCAGCGTTTCGCTCGGCGACGTCGACCTCGGCGAGAGGATGTTCTCGAATCGCGGTTCTCGGCGCATTCGACGCACCGCCTCCCACGTGGAAAATCCGCCACGGCGTGTCGGGAGACGGCATCAGGGAACGTAGGACCCACACGTCCCAGGGCGTCCCGGACCCTGCGTCAGACACGCCCTTCGCCCTGCGCCGAAAGACACCCTCAAAGAGCTCGACTTGCGCAACGTTCTCGGCATCCAGATGGCGCTCCTGGACCCGGACCTCACCACTACGCGAGGGGCGTCGTGCTTCGACCACGATCTCCGTACGGGCCCCGAGCACAGACCCGAACATCATACCAGCGGCGGAGAGAAGAACGAGGCAACCGACCAGCATGGTTCCGGGCATCGGCACACGCGGAAGCATGAATCCGGTCAGCACGAACCCGAGGGCCGCACCCACCGCTGCAGCAGCACCGGGCCCGGAGAGACGGCCACCCTCATCAGTCACGGCGGCCGAGGTAATCCCTCCCAGGACTGCACCCGCAGCGTACAGCGGAAATGCGCCCATCACAACGAGGCCAAGAGCCTGCCCGAGTCGACCTTCGGCCAGAACAGGCAGGAACGGCCAGGCAGATCCATAGGTCGCCGCGACAAGGAAGGCGACCAGCCCAAGGATCCACCGGCGCCGAACTCGCTCGACCAAGTCCGGTCCAGGAGCAGGGGCACTCCAGAGTCCAGCGGCGAAGGCGAAACCTTGAATACCCAGCACCGTGGTCAGCGATCGCACGAGGCCTGGCCCTCCATAGAGGACCAGTGACAGCGCGACCTCAGCCGCGATGGCGGCTGCTACGCCCACGAAGAGCGGAGGGACCCACTCCAGTCGCGGGGGTCGGGAGGTCATCCGCCCAACGAGCTGAGCCGGCCCCTCTGGTAGACGAGCGCGTCTCGCCCGGTCACTACCGCCCGTTCTACACGACCGACAAGGATCGAATGGTCTCCTCCGACCAGCACCTCGTAGCGAGAACACTCGATCCACGCCATCGATCCTCCGATGAGCGGCGCCCCCAACGATCCGACCTCCCACTCGATCTCATCGAAGCGGCCCTCGGATGGGTCGCTCGCAAAACGGCCTGCGATCGCTCCCTGATCACCGGCCAGAAGGCTGACCGAAAACGCGTCCGAGGCAATCAGGCGATCGTGCGAAGCCGAGGATTGCCCAATGCACACCAGCACCAGCGGCGGATCAAGAGAAAGCGAGGTGAACGAGTTCACGGTCAGACCGAAGGGCTCACCCCTCCCCTCCCGCGCCGCAACGATCGTGACGCCGGTCGGGTACGAGCTCATCACCTCGCGGAGCGAGGCGTCTCGGTCCGTTTGCTGGTCCATGCTCAGCTTGCTCACTGGAGGGCCCACACTAGCTTGTGCTTTTCGTACCCCGGTCAGACTACGACAACACCCGGCAACGCCAAGGGATTGATGCGAAAGCACTTACTAGTGGTGGCGGTGATCTTAACCACGGGTACCGGCTGCGACAACGTGGAGTTCGGCGGCATCCAGATCGCCATGCAGTCACCTGAACCCGCCGAACGGTCGACTGTGGCAGACGTGGACACCTCAGCCACCACGGGACCGGTCAACGTCCATGAGCCTCTGCTTCTGGCCGGCGTCCGAGACGGCGCTCGAGGGCGTTTCGTAGTCGTAGGGGAAGTACATCCGGATGCCCTTCGCCCATTCCCGGATCCCCGCTTCGCAGACGATGCAGATCGTATCGCTGAGCTTGCAGCCCCCGGCACGGAGTGGGCCGTATTCTCCGAGGGCGTGCGCGTCGGACGGCTCATCGTGGAGTCTTCAGGGATGGCCATCGGGTTCTGCGGCTCGCGAACCGAGATCAACGGAGTGGTGGAGCTGGTCGCGACCGCAGCAGACGCAGAGCGCCTGCTCGCAATGCCAGCTTCTGCAGTCGACCAGGTGTACGAGGAGTACCGAGCCATCTCCCACGTGTACGATCAGCGCGTGGCGACGCTCACGATTGCCGGGGATGCGATTCCCCGCTACGGGGCCCGCTGGCCTGAGCTTGGGACGCTCGATGCGAGGGACCACCTCCAGGCGTTCCAGCTTCGCAATACACCGGGCGAATCCGTGGCAGCCACCTTTCTGATCGACGATCACCTCCAGGTCGGAGCACCAGGCCAGCGAGCCTACTCCCTCTTCGTCATGGGACATCAGGGTGATGCAGGCTATACCGAGGCATACAGCTGGTACCATGACGCAGCGACCGACGGAAAGGCAGCTCCTCGCTACTTCGACCACCTCGACTGGGACGGAGACGGCGCAGACGAAATCCTGCTGGACGTTTTCGGCAATGACCAGCGCTGGTTCGCTGCACTGAGCCGATCAGAGGACCGCTGGGTCCGTAGCTACCAGGACAGCTGCGGCAATACCTGACCTAGTACCCGTCCTGCTCCTTGGCCTCTTGTCGAAGGGTCTCGTAGCTCTCGTAGCGCGAGGTTGCGATCCTCCCGTCCTCGAGAGCGTCACGGACCGCACACCCGGGCTCATGCAGATGGGTACAGCCGCGGAAGCGACAGTCGTCGGACAGCTCGGCGAATTCAGGGAAGCACGATTCCACGGTCTCCGGGTCGACGGACCAAAGACCCACATCGCCAAACCCGGGTGTGTCGGCAACCAGACCGCCGCACTCCAGCGTAATCAGGCGTGATCCCACGGTCGTGTGGCGGCCTGTTCCTGTCTTTCGCGACAGCGCGCCCGTACGAAGCTTCAGACCCGGATCGACCACATTGAGCAGCGTCGACTTCCCCGCTCCGGAGGGCCCGATCAGCGCTGAGATCCCGCTGCAAAGCTCGTCGTGCAGCTCGGATACACCCTTCGCCGATGGGGCGCTGGTAATGAGCACCCTGTAGCCTATGGAGCGGTACAGGGCTGCCCAGACCGCGGCGTCAGACTCGGTGGCCTTCAGATCGGCCTTGTTGAGTACCAGCACCGGCTGCATGCCACTCGCTTCGACGAGGACCAGCATACGATCGATGAGTTGGGTCGAGCCTCGAGGCTCTCGCAGCGCGATGACAACGAAGACGCGATCGAGGTTCGCTGCCAGAATCTTGGCAGTGCGCCCCCGACCCCGACGGACCAGCTCAGTGTGACGATCATCCACGGATTCGATGGTCGCGCCCTCTCCCTCGACGCTCACCTGAACCTGATCCCCGATGACGACTCGGCTTCCGGTTCGCTGCTGCTGCTTCAGGCGTCCACGGAGCGACGCATCGACGCGCTGTCCGTTATCCAGAACGACCGTGTACACGCCCCCGGCGGTCTCGTGAACCACACCGGGATGGCGCTGCTCACTCATCGGTACGCACGAAAAGCCCCCGCCGAAGCAACAAGCTTCGACGAGGGTTGATCATCCGTTGATGGGGGCGACGGCCCCCTCGCATCACGCGGCGAACGACTCCAGCGCGTCACCCTTACCACCCTCTCGAAGGCGACGGAGCGCACGGTCACGCAACTGGCGAATCCGCTCGCGCGTTACACCCAGCATGTTACCGATCTCTTCGAGCGTATGCTCACGCTCACCCTCGAGTCCGAAGTACAGTCGCAGGACCTTCGCGTCGCGAGGCTCCAGCGTAGCCAGCGCCTCGGTGATCGTCTCCGTCAGCAGGCGCCCCTCGACCTCGACCTCGGGCTCAGCGGCCTCTTCAGTAATGAAGCGCTCGACGAGCTGCGAGTCCTCGGAGTCACCGATCGGCGCATCGAGACGGATCTCTGCCGCATTCAGTGTCTGCAGCGATTCAACCAGCTCCGGCGTGAGGTGGGTTGCCTCGGCAAGTTCATCTGTGGTCGGCTCGCGCCCCTTTTCCTGCTTGAGACGTTCCTTCTCTCGGAAGATCCGCGCCAGGTCGCTCGCACGGTTCAGCGGAACACGCACCGCGCGACCGTGGTTGGCCAGAGAGGCTAGGATCGCCTGCCTGATCCACCACACCGCATAACTGATGAACTTCACGCCCTGCTCGGGATCGAACTTCCGGGCGGCCGTGACGAGGCCGACGTTGCCCTCCTGGATGAGATCCGTGAGAGAGACACCGCGGTTTTGATATTTCTTAGCAACACTGATCACGAAGCGCAGGTTCGCTCGCGCGAGTTCCTGAATCGCATCCTGATCCCCCAACTGAGCGCGGGCGCCGAGTTCCTTCTCACGCTCAGGCGTGATCAGTTCGTGGCGGCTCACGTCGCGGAGGTACTGATCGAGAGCGCTCTGTTCCTCGACACTGGCGTCGAAACCCGAGAGAAGGTTGCCCTTCCCCCGACGCTTACGGCGCTTTGTCGTGGTGGCAGCGGCCATCGTGTCCTGTTCTCCTTCGAGGCGCACCGCAGGCAGGCAGTCTCGTCTGGCCGGGCGCGCTTCTGTACTTCGGCAGGGCGTAAAATCCTCAGCCGTCTATGGTGGGGGTCATTGCCCAATCCGTCAATGCCCTGACGATTTGGACGCCTCTGGGCTTGAGATGGTTGGTCCCGATCGATGAACTCAGCGAGCCCTGCGGCTCCTCGAATCCTGACTTCGACGTGACTGTCATCACTTCAGATTGGTTTTCTAACCTCCATATGGGGCTCAGTTCCCCGTTTCGCCAGTCCCACGGCCAAAAAATCGCTAGTTGCTGCTTAGGTCGCGCTCCGTCTAACTTGATCTTGCGCACCCCTCACGATCTTGACCCTCATCGGGCCATCCTTTGCCCTCTCTTCGTTCTCTGATCGGTCTATCCGACATCGGTCGCCTCCGGCAGCGGAATGAAGACGCTCTGGCGCTGAGCCTCGCTGCAGGCGCGGCCGTGGTCGCCGACGGAATGGGAGGTCATCCCGGGGGGGATGTGGCCTCGAGCATAGCCGCTGCAGCAGCGACAGAGATCCTGACCCGCGCGGCGTCGAACGATCCGAACTCCCATGGATTCGCCAGCCGGATGCGCGCAGTCATGGTGGAGGCCGTCGACGGTGCTCACCGCTCGATCCGGGAGCGTGGAGCTGTCGAGCCCCACCTCGACGGCATGGGCACCACACTGACGGCCATGATCGTCCACCCAGAGACCGGAACGTGGGTGATCGGGCATGTGGGCGATTCCCGCGCGTACCGCATCCACGGGGACACGATAGACCAGGTGACGAGGGACGACACCTGGATCCAGCAGCAGATCGAGCAGAATCCGGACCTCGATCCTGCGCGGGCACGGCACAGCCCGTACGCCCATCTTCTCACCCAGTGTCTTGGTCTCGAAGATCAGCCGACACCGCAGATCGTCGATGGCACAGCCGAGTCAGGTGACCGATTCCTCTTATGCTCGGATGGTCTCGTCGGCATGCTCGAGGACGACACAGTGTTGTCAATCCTCAGCGAGAGCCCGTCTCATGCCGAAACGGACCCGGACGCGCTGATTCGCAAGCTGATCGAGGCAGCGAATGAAGCGGGTGGCCATGATAACATCACGGCCGCGCTCGTTCAGTTCGGGAATGACTGACCGGTTGAACTGACCCGCTGACCGGAGCGGGGTTTACGTGGCCCCAATGGGCCGCGTGATCCGATCGAGCACCTGATCAGCAGAAACCTCTCGGCGTTCCAGTGTGAACACCCGGAGAACCCGAGCCGTGGTGTAGAGTTCACGAGCAACTTTGGGCAGGTCGAGGATACCCGCGACACCGTCCAGACCGAGCCGCTGAATGTCGCCACTGCGCCGCTCGACAAGCAGGTCGAGCTGGAACATGGCCGGCTTGACCGGGAAGTCGATCATGACTTCCCCCGACTCCAGGCCGAGCTCCTCCGCGAGATCATCCTCAACCGCTCGCTTCCAGGGTGAGTCTCCCACCGCCCAGTCCTCGACCTGACGACCGGTCAGATCCGCCGCAGTCAACTCGAGCGCCCGCTTCGGCAGTTTCCTGTGACGTAGTGCCGGAATCCAGCGGGAGGCAATCCGCTCCCCCACCGCCCCGTCGGAATCCCGCCCGCGGCGACCAATCTCGTACAGCAATTCCTCGTCGGTGGGACCGATGAGTTCTTCTGGGTCCAGCAGGCCAGCACGCACAGCTTCTTCCACGATCCGCTTGTACAAGCCGGTTGCCGCCCGGACTGCGTGGTGCCAGTACACATTCCTGAACATCTGGTACTTGGCGAACAACAGTGACTCCAGCGCTGCGATGGCCTTCTCGTGGACCCCGATCTCGTAGCGTCCAGACACAGGATCAGGCAGGAGCATCAAACCCTGGAGCAGGCGTGAGACGTCGACTTCTCCATACGGAACGCCGCAGAAGCGGGCGTCACGCCGGAGGTATTCCATCTTGTCGAGGTCGAGGCTGCCACTGATCAGCCCTCGAAGTGGTGTCGCACTCTCCCCGCGGATCAGCTCGGCGAGGCGCTCCGGCGCACCAAGTCCAAGCGGAGCCAGCGCATCACGCAGAGACGGAGACGCGAAGAAGCGCTGACTGACTTCCTCGTGGTGAGCCGGGAGGTTCCCGGACTCCAGCTCCTCCAGAGCATGCGAGTACGCGTAATGGCCGATGTCGTGAAGCAGTGCCGCGTACGGAATCAGTTCCTCGTCCTCCCACGCTTCGGGAGGTACCCCACCGCGCTCGCGCAGGTGACGCAGCGCCGTGCGTGTCAGGTGATAGACACCCAGGGCGTGGTCGAAGCGTGTATGTGTGGCGCCGGGGTAAACCAGATGTGCGAACCCGAGCTGTCGGATGTACCGCAGACGCTGAAACTCCGCCGTATCGACGATACGCACTGCCGTCGGATCCAGTCGGATGGTCTCCCAGAGCGGATCGCGGATGAGTTTGTCGGAGCCGGTCATCGTCATACCTCCCAGTCTATCCCTCGCGGGACGGCTTCCCCATGGTCCGACGCGACACCTTTGGCGCCGCACGAACGACCTCCCTATCTTCCCGAACAAATCACGAAAGCGCCACCCCTGAGATCGTGCAGCCAAACCCGACCCTCCGAGAGCATGTCCGCGCCCGCGCCGAGAACCGGCCGGGGGTGTACCGCATGTTCGGGCCCGGAGAGGAGTTGCTGTACGTGGGCAAATCCGTGCGCGTCCGGACGCGCGTACTTTCGTATTTCCGAGCCGATAAAGGCGAGAAGGCCTGGGAACTCATTCACGAAACCGCTCGAATCGAGTGGGACTACATCCCGAACGAATTCTTCTCGCTCATTCAGGAGATGAAGCTGATCCAGGAGCGGCAGCCGCGCTTCAACGTCCAGCACAAGCGGCGTCGCATCTATGCCTTCGTGAAAGTGACGGCTGAGGCAGCTCCACGCGTCCTTCCGGTCACCCGCGTCGTTGATGACGGGTCAACGTACTACGGGCCATTTCCACGGGTGAAGGCTATCGCCGTGATCGCTCGTGAACTGTCACAGGTGTTGGGCCTGCGAGATTGTCCCGCGGCCACGCCCGTCTTCTTCCGCGACCAGATGGAAATGTTCGCCACGGGGCGAGTACCCCGGTGCATGCGGGCGGAGCTGAGTACATGCCTTGCTCCTTGCGCTGGCCGACCGTCAGCGGAGGAATACATGGCCATGGTAGGACTCGCTCGCCGGTTCCTGGAGGGAAAGGCGGAACAGCCGCTGGGTGACCTCAAAAATCAGATGGAGTCGGCGTCGGCCCGTATGGACTTCGAGTACGCTGCTACCCTCCGGGACCGGATCGAGCGCCTCACCCGCTTCCGTGACCAGCTCGTCGCGTTTCGTGGAAAGGTCGAGAATCTTTCCTTCCTCTACCGGGTGCCTGGCTTCGCCGGAGACGATCGTCTCTACCTGATCCGACGGGGTCGGATTCGGAAAGAGGTACGCCTGCCAAAGACCAGACGCGCACGGGAACGCGTGGCTCAGGCGATCGATCACGTCTACGGCGAGGTCGAAACTGGGCCAGCGGCGCTCACTGCCCAGGAGGCGGCCGAGATTCTGCTGGTTGCTCGGTGGTTCCGGCTCAACCCGAAAGAGCGAGGGCGGACGATGAAGCCGGAGACCTGGCTGGCCGAACGGGATCCGCGCCGGGTCATTACGACATCGTGACGTTCGTTCAGTACGACCATGGTGCGGTCCACCAGACAGCCTATACCGGAAACAAGGCGCAGTAGCCTGGAAAGGGCTCCACACACCGGGCTTTGAAATAGAATGGTTGCTCTACTTAGTCGTCGATTTCGGCCCGCAACAACCGGAGGACGAGCTGAACGTGGGTCAGCGTTTCGCTCAAGCGTTCCGACCCGGCTTCCAGCATAGTGAGTCGCTCATTGATCAGATTCTCGAATGTGCGGCTCTGGAGGAGCGGCCAGTGGTCTCGATCGAACGGTCCGAGTCCCAATTCGACGTGGTAGCGGGTGTTCACGTCCAGGGCCCGAACGGATGAGTTCTCCCACAGGAACGGCAGCATCTGTTCCGCGTTGAAGGTGGCCGCGTACGACAAGTCTCCCTTCGGGGTTATCCACGGCGCCACCTGGAACGACCTACAGCGTAGGTATGGGCCAACCCGATCACCTCCCGGGCCGCAGCTCGATCCTCCTCGCCGTTACCTCCTCGATCTTGTCACGTGAATAGAACACCGGGTGGAACTGATCGTTGGCCCAGAATTCAAAAAGGTTGTCGTAGAAGGGTGAGCGGGTGTCACCGCTTTGGCCCGGCGTGTTCATCCCGACTGCACGGTCCCAATCCCC
Organism: Longimicrobiales bacterium; assembly: GCA_022428035.1. Classification (GTDB taxonomy): domain Bacteria; phylum Gemmatimonadota; class Gemmatimonadetes; order Longimicrobiales; family Gaopeijiaceae; genus UBA2589. The sequence goes on along the minus strand of JAKMDG010000408.1, from coordinate 1,909 downwards.
GGTATCGATGATGATCCGGAACGAGGCGCCCGACGTCTGGTTGTCGCCATTACCGGTCTGGTTCACGGTCGAGCCGTAGCCACCCCTAGGGAGCGGCCCTGCTTCGAGCACGGCACGTGTCGAGGCATCGACGGCCGTGCCCATCGGATGGCGAAGATAGGCGTGATGGTAGTCCGCCTGTCCGTACAGCCACCCGGACATATCCGATCCCAGCTTTTCCTCGAGAGCCACGACCGCGTCATCGAGCGCCGAACTCAGCAGTCCGTCACGGGCCCGCATCGGGTCCGAGCCCAACGTACCCGGCGGAACCATGACCGTCTCGATCACCTTGGAGAGCGAGAGGTTCATGTCTGACCCGGCAGGCACGATGGCATCGCGAACGGTGCGCCGGAGTTCCGCTTCCCACGCCGCGTAGATACCGGCCTCGACCGAGTTCTTATCCATGACATAATCCCAACCCAGCAGGCGCTGTCGTGCCTGCTCCGTGCGACCAGTCACGGAGACCTCCTCGAGCATCGGCACGAGCTGGCGGGCAGGCAGCGACAGCTCATCGGTCTGGAGCTGCATGTTATCCGCTATCGAAAGTCGCGTGCCACTCCCCAGCACCTCGACAATACGCAGCCAGCGGTAGGGGTCGGACCACGAGAAGCCGACCGCATCCATGTACTCGTAGTCCCTCGGGATGAGATCGTTGTTCGCGGTCGCGAAATACCCCTCCGGTGGATTCACGAGGCTCGGCTTGGCAATGATCGGCAGATAGCCGTCCCACTCGTACCGACCATCACCGGGCACCGGGACGAGGCCACTCCAGTTACGGCGGATCGGGGCGATGCCGACTGACTGCCATCCAATCGTCCCGTCACGCCCGGCCCAGATCATATTCTCGCCGGGGATGTTCGAGTAGGCATTCGCGTCTCGGAATTCCTCCCAGGTCGTCGCCTGGTCCATGCGGAGGGAGGAGAGGTACGGGGCGCCACCGACCTCCATCCAGCCGGCGCGAACCCCGTAGGCGAGGTTGCGACCCGGATCCTCGAAGACGACAGGCCCGTGGCGTGTGTACTTGAGCTCGGCCGTGTGCGCGGACTGGCCCTTCACCGGGATCTCCTCGGTGATGACCGTCATCGTCTCCCATTCGCCCCGGTACCGGTACTGGTTCGGATTCGACGGGTGGGTCTCGTAGACATAGAGGTCTTCGGCATCCGTTGAAAAGACCGTCAGGCCCCACGCACCGTGCTCGTTGTGTCCGATCGAGACACCGGGCAGCGACGGCTCACCACCGCCGATCACGTTCCATCCGGGCCCCACCAGGTGGACCCAGTACCGCAAAGACGGCGAGCCCTGCGCACGGTGCGGATCGTTCGCCATCATCGGGAATCCGCTCTCGGACCGCGTCCCATCGATAACCCAGTTGTTCGATCCGATGTCCTGCTCCACGTCGTACGCGACGACGCTTGAAGCCTCCTCTGCAGCCGCTTCCAGCATCGCAAACGCGTCAGCATCGCCACGACGTGACGTGTCGACGATATCCTCGGGCTGAAAGCGCACGCCTCGCCTGAACGCGTTGTAGATCCCGAGGATGTCTTCGGAAAGGGCCTCCCCGTCAATCGCAGCATCCAGTTCGAGTAGCGGATCACCGGGCCCGTAGGTCGAAAGGTCCTTGACTGTCTCCGCTCCGAGCGACGCCACCCGACGCCCTGTGGACAATTCCGCTCCGATGTTGCCGAGCTGTCCCTGGTGGCGAGAGATGACGACGTCCGGTGTCCAGTATCCAGGGGGGATACCGAGCAGATCGAACTCGACCGTGAGCAAGCTCGGATCACGCTCCGTCTGGGCGACGTACGCGTTGATGCCATCCGTGTACGCGTTGATGATGAGCGAGCCGCGGTCGTGGTAGTGGTTCAGCTCCTGT
>JAKMDG010000063.1 GCA_022428035.1 Longimicrobiales bacterium | reverse complement strand
GACCTTCACGTCGAGGACCTCCCGCTTGTACCGACGACCTCCACATGCCTCGCACGGCACATAGACATCGGCCATGAAGATCATCTCGACCTCCACAGCCCCCGCGCCCTTGCACTCCTCGCAGCGGCCACCTTCTACGTTGAAGCTGAAATGTCCCGGGGTGTAGCCTCGTTCCTGTGAAATCGGTGCGGCGGCGAAGAGCTTTCGGACCGCGTCCCACGCCTTGATGTACGTCACGGGATTCGAGCGGGGAGTTCGCCCGATCGGTGCCTGGTCTACCAGCACTACCTCGTCGAGGTTCGCGAGCCCCTCGAGGGAGGAGTAGTCCCCTACGACCTCCCCCAGGTGCTCTTTCGCACTCGTCTCGCCCGAGCCCATCTCCCGCTCCGCCGCCCGATACAGCACGTCATGGATCAGCGTCGATTTGCCCGAACCCGACACGCCTGTAACCAGGGTCAGCGTGCCAAGCGGGATCTCCACGTCGACATCCTGGAGATTGTGCTGTGTAGCGCCCCGGAGGACGAGCGCTGGTCCATCGATGGAACGCGGACGCTCGGCACCATCAATCGGCGAGCGGCCCGACAGATAGCGACCCGTTACCGTATCCACGGCCTCCAACTCATCCGCCGTGCCTTCAAAGACAATCTGTCCACCATACTCGCCTGAGGCTGGCCCGAGTTCGACAACATGGTCGGAAGCGCGGATCGCCTGCGTGTCGTGCTCAACGACCACGACCGTATTGCCGGCAGCCCGGAGTCTCTGCAGAAGATCGAGAAGTGCACCCGTGTCACGCGGGTGCAGTCCCACCGTCGGCTCATCGAGAACGTAGAGCGTGTCTACCAGGGCTGAGCCAAGCGAATTCGCGAGATTGATGCGCTGCGCTTCTCCACCGGAGAGCGTGCGCATCTGCCGACTCATGGACAGATATCCGAGTCCGACGTCCACGAGGAATCCGACGCGCGACGTGAGCTCGCGCATGATCGTCTCCGCGATCTGCGCTTCCATCTCCGAGAGCTCGAGCCCAGCCAGCCATGGAGCGAGGTCTTCCAGCGGCAACTCGGACACCTCACCGATCGTCCGGCCGGACACCCGAACGTTGAGCGCCTCGGGACGCACGCGCGCGCCCCCGCACTCTCTGCATGTCTTCGGCGCCTGGTACTTCCGGAGCCAGACCCTGATGTATTGCTTGTAGCGCTTCTTCTCACGGGAGACGAGGAACGGGATCACCCCCTTGAAGCCCTTGGTTCCGTGGAGGACCTCCGTCCTGAACTTTTCCGGGAGTTCGTTCCACGGCGAGGAGAGCGAGACGCCACACTTGGTCGCGAACTCTTTCAGTTTGGTGCGTTCCCGCTTATACCGAGGCGCGGACCATGGATCGACCACATCGTTTGCTAATGATCGCTCTGGCACCGGGATGATGAGCTCCGAATCGTAGTCGAGCGTCGCGCCAAAGCCGGTGCACAGGGAGCACGTCCCGTACGGGTTGTTGAAGGAAAAGAGTTGCGGCGTGGGCTCCAGGAACACCACCTCGGGGTGGTCTGGGCAGCGAAAGTGTTCCGTGAAGAGCAACCGGTCGGGGAGTGTATCGTCACCTGCAGTGAGGACCACAGCCTCCCCCTCTCCTTCGAAAAAACACGTCCCCAGAGAGTCGGCCAGGCGGTCGGTGTCTCTGGGATCGGTCTTGATGCGATCGACGACGACCAGCAGCTCGTCAGAGTCGGTGAGATCGCGTCCGAGGTCGCCGGGTGTATCCGCTTCCGGCCCCGAAATGTCGACGGGTTGTCCGTCTACGAGCAGGCGGACGAACCCGAGAGTCCTGAGGTTCGCGACGACCAGCTCGTGCTTGATCTCCGCGCTCCGCGGGAGAGGGAAGGCAACCTGAATCCGTGCGCCGGATCCGAGCTCGAGCACCCGATCCACCGCGGTAGATACCGTATCCGGCTGGACGTGACGATCGCACTCAGGGCAGTGCGTGCGTCCGACACGCGCCCAGAGCAGGCGCATGTAGTCGTAGACCTCCGTCGCTGTACCGACGGTCGACCTGCTCGATTTGGTCGGGTTCTTCTGCTCGATCGCGACAGCCGGAGAGATTCCCTCTACGGAGTCGACATCCGGCTTCTCCATCCGCTCCAGGAATTGCTTGGCATAGGTCGACAGCGACTCGACGTAGCGACGCTGACCTTCCGCGAAGAGGGTGTCCAGGGCGAGCGAACTCTTCCCGGATCCTGATGGACCAGTGATCACGGTGAACGCACGGCGCGGGAGATCGAGGTCGATCTCCTTGAGGTTATGCTGCCGGGCTCCCCGGATCCGAATCGGATCGTTCATGCGGGGATGATAAAACGATCACCAAGCGGGTTGACGTGCTCGGCGACACTTTCGAGCTTTTCCGCCTTATGATGAATCTGATCCACGCCCGACATCATCACCATCACGCGACCTCAACGGGTGGCGAGAGGCTGCTGTAGCCGGACGTTCCGATCTGCCAGCATGACCCTTCGCGGCCCGTCTCGGACGGGGCGCGATTTTTTTTGCGACTCGTTCCGGGCCGATCCGACCTGAACCGATCACATGGATAGAGCCATGACTACCGAACCCCGCGCGATCCGCGTTGCACTCCCCAATAAGGGTCGTCTCTCCGAACGATCGCTCGCGCTCTTCGAGCAGGCGGGCCTCAAGGCCGCCTTTCGCGCAGATCGCGCACTCGTTGCGTCGCTCGGCGGTGAGTTCGAGGCAATCTTCGTCCGAGCCGGAGACGTGCCCGAGTACATCGCAGACGGTGCGGCCGAAATCGGTGTGACCGGCGCCGACCTTGTCGCAGAGAGCGGGCGTGACATCGAGGAGGTCCTCGACCTCGGTTTTGGGCGCTGCAGACTGGCTATCGCGGTAAAGGACGAAGCCCGCGTAGAGCGAGCGAGCGATCTTCCAGCCGGTACACGGGTCGCAACCTCGTTCCCGGCGATCGCACGCCGGTACTTTGAACGCATCGGCACAGAGATCCAGATCGCCCCGGTTGGTGGCGCGGCGGAGATCGCTCCTCACCTGGGCGTCGCGGACGTCATCGTCGATCTCGTCTCCACCGGCTCTACCCTGCGCGTCAACGGCCTCCGCGAGGTCGAAACGATCATGTGGTCTACCGCCCGACTCGTTGCCTCACCGGCTGCGCTTGCCGACACGCGCACGCGCACCGCGATCGATGAGCTCTCCAACGCGCTTGAATCCGTGATCCGCGCTCAGGAGAAACGCTATTTGATGACCAATGTGCCCACGGCCCGATTAGAGGAGGTCCGCGCGGTCATTCCCGGGCTTTCAGGACCGACAATTGTAGAGGTCCTCGACTCCGGTGACTGGGTGGCAGCGCATGCAGTCGTGGACGCGGATCGTGTCTATCAGACGATCTCACAGCTCAAGGAGCTCGGTGCGGAAGGAATCCTCGTCACCCGTATCGAAAGGCTGATGCCATGACCGACGTGAACGTCCCCGACCTCACGTTTCGGGTGGCTGGCCGAATCTCGGACCTGACCGACGCGGATCGGACCACATTGATCCAGCGTGAGCCCATGGCGGAAGCGGGCGTATCGGACGCAGTTGCATCACTGATGGCCAACGTCCGAAGCAAAGGCGACGTGGCCCTGATCGAGATGGCTGCACGATTCGACGGCGTAGAAGGACTGGTGGTGGAGGTCCCGAGTTCCGAGTGGGCTCTGGCCGTCGAGCGACTTCAACCCGACGTGCGCTCTGCGCTTGAGCGGGCTGCCACGAACATTCGTCGCTTTCATGAGGCGCAACTCCCACAAGGCGTGACGGTCGATATCGAACCAGGCGTGCGCATCACACGCAGCTGGGTCGCGCTCGAGCGCGTGGGCGTCTACGCCCCCGGCGGGACCGCCGCCTACCCGAGCTCGGTGCTCATGGGTGTCGTACCGGCACGAGCCGCCGGAGTGGACCAGGTCGTGGTCTGCTCCCCTCCGGGACCGCATGGACGTCCTCCCGAGGCCGTCCTCGCCGCGTGTGCGATCGCCGGTGCGGACCGCCTTTTTTCTGTCGGCGGGGCCGGCGCGGTCGCGGCCCTCGCGCATGGAACGGAAACCGTCCCCGCGGTGGATGCTATCGTCGGTCCGGGCAACCGATGGGTCACAGAAGCGAAACGACAGGTCGCCGGGCAGGTCGTCATCGATTCGCCCGCAGGTCCGTCCGAAGTTCTGGTCCTCGCCGACCACACGGCTGATCCAGTACTCGTCGCGCACGAGGTGCTCGCTCAGGCAGAGCACGATCCGGACGCAGCCTGCGTCGTGGTCACCACCCGAGCGGATATCGCGGCCCGGGTCAAGGCTGCGATCGAGCGACTCGCGGCGACCACGCCGCGCCATGAGATCGTGCGGGACGCCCTGGCTGGGTGCGGGGCCATCCTCGTGGCCGACTCCATCGACCAAGCACTGCAGTTCACGGACGACTTCGCGCCGGAACACCTCTCCATCATGACAGAGGCCGCAGCTGAGCAGGCCCGAGCGCTGCGAAACGCCGGCACGACCTTCGTCGGCCCGGCTGCCTCGGTGGCGTTCGGTGACTACATCACAGGCGCGAACCACGTTCTCCCAACCGCGGGGCGCGCCCGAAGTTTTTCCGGTCTGTCCACACACCACTTCCTTCGCTCGTTCACGATCCAGGAGATCGACGCGGTCGGCGCGGCCGCGATGTCAGACGATGTCGCCCGTCTCGCCGACGAGGAGGGTCTGCCCGCTCACGCTGACGCCGCCCGCGCTCGTGCATCTCGGGCGAAAGAGACTCGGGCATGACGCCTTTCCCTCGCCCCGACTACGACGCCATCCGCCGCTATGACCCGGAGCGGGCACCTGTTCGGCTCGATCTCAGCGACAACACGAACCTGTGGGGTACGCACCCGGGGGCTCTGGAGCGGATTCGAAGCGCATCCGTAGATGATCTCGCCCGCTATCCCGAGTTGTACGCCGACGAGTTACGACGTGCCGTCGCTGAACGCTTCGATGTATCCATAGAAAGTGTCACGACAGGCGCCGGTTCCGACGACGTTCTCGACTCTACGTTCCGAGCCGCGTGGGGTCCCGGAGCGCACATCTCGTATGCGGCACCGACGTTCTCCATGGTCGAGCCGTTCGCGCGGATGAACGGACTCGAGACTCGAGCCGTGTCCTGGGCCGCAGCGGACCGTGACCCCGCTCTGCTGCTCCAGGGCGGGCCAGCGGTCGTGTACATCTGCCGGCCCAACAACCCAACCGGACACCTCACGCCAAGAGAATGGGTCACCCACCTCCTCGAGGCGCGAGGGGTGAACGGACCTCTCATCATCATTGACGAGGCCTACGCCGACTTCGCTGGTGAAACGATGGTCCATGACGCGTCGAACATGCCGAACCTGCTGGTCGCGCGCACGACGTCGAAGGCCTGCGGACTCGCGGGCATGCGCTGCGGCTTTGCCGTCGGTACTCCCGACGTCGCGCTCGCCATCGAGAAATCGCGGGGACCATACAAGGTGTCAGGGCTAGCCGCCGCAGCAGCAGCGGCCGCGGTTCGGGACGAAGAGGGATGGCTCCCGGACATCATCGCTCCATGTCTCGAAAGTCGGACGCGACTGAGCAAGGAGCTTACCGCGCGCAATCTCCGCCCCCTGCCATCAGCGGCGAACTTCATTCTATGCGCTGCCCCCACAGGCGCGGCTCGTGCCGATGCCCTCGCGTTGCGGGAGGTGGGCGTGGGTGTACGTCCCTTCACCGGGATTCCGGAACTGGGCGAGGGCCTCCGAGTGACGGTCGGACCATGGCCGATGATGGAGGACTTTCTCGACGCTCTCGATCGCACCTTCAACCTGACTGTGGTCTCATGAAGCTGGCTCTGTTCGACTATGGTGCGGGTAATCTCCACTCGCTGGGAAAAGCCCTCGAGGCGGCGCAAGCCACGGTTACCGTGACGTCGGACTGGGACAAGGCACTGCGGCTCGATGGTCTCGTTCTTCCAGGTGTGGGCGCGTTCGGGCCTGCCGCTCGCGCGCTACCCGACGACATCGGCCCGCTGCGCAGCCGCCTCGAAGAGGGCTATCCGTGCCTCGGGATCTGCCTGGGAATGCAGCTTCTGTTTGATGCCTCGGATGAGTCAGACGGGCACGGCATCGGGCTCGTACCCGGTCGTGTGCGACACCTCGAGTCCGCCGTTGTACCTCACATGGGGTGGAACGATGTAGAGACCGCGGAAGACCCTATCTTCGACGGGATCGAGCAACTGGTGGCGTACTACGCAAACTCGTACATCTGCGAGCCCGTCGATTCGGCCGCAGCGATCGCATGGTCAACCTACGAGGGACGTCGCTTTGCGGCCGGCGTACGGGCCACAAATACGTGGGGCCTTCAGTACCACCCGGAGAAGAGTTCTCTGCCAGGGCGCCAGATCATCACGAACTTCGTTCGCCTTGCCGCCGAGGCGAGACAGGCCTCACCCGATTCCGTCGAGAGTAGAGCATGATCGCGATCCCTGCCGTGGACGTAAAAGCCGGCCGGTGTGTTCAGCTCGTTGGAGGCCGCCCGGAGGAGGAGCGTGTCTCTCTGCCGGACGCGCCCGGGGTAGCCCGAAACTGGTTTGACCGCGGTTTCTCAACGCTGCACGTCGTGGACCTGGATGCTGCTCTCGGATCGGGAGATAACCTCGACGTGCTACGCGCCGTGATCGGCTCGACGGACGCCACGACACAGGTCGGTGGAGGCGTTCGCTCCGATGACCGAGCCATGACTCTTATGGACGCCGGAGTCGACACGGTAGTCGTCGGCACCCGGGCGCTCGACGAGCCTGACTGGTTTGCGGAATTGGCCCATGCCTACCCTGGCCGGATGTCCATTGCCGTCGACACACGCGACGGGGTCATTCTCAGAAAGGGCTGGACGGAAGCCACGTCGCTGCGGGTCGATGAGTATCTGCCTGAACTAGCTGATCTGCCCCTGGTGAGCGTCCTTTCCACCGACGTGGGACGCGAGGGGCGGCTCGAAGGCATCAGCCGAAGCGGTTGTGCCCGAATCATCGATGCAAGCCCGCACCCGGTGATCATCTCGGGTGGCGTCACGACACTCGAGGAGATGGAGTGGCTCGGATCCGCCGGTGCAGCCGGCGCAGTCCTGGGCATGGCGATCTACACGGGCCGCATCGACATCGACGAACTCGCCCGTCGCTTCGGCGGCAAGGAGCAGATATGAGCAGGCTCGAACGTGTGACCAAGGAAACCACGATCGTCGCTGACGTGCGCCTGGGAACCGGCGTGTCCAACGTGGTCATCGGCGACCGTTTCCTCGCGCACATGGTCGAGACCCTCGCGCGGTACTCGGGCCTCGACATCGATATCGAGGCGACCGGCGACCTGCGACATCATCTCGTCGAGGACGTCGCCATCGTCCTCGCACAGGCGCTGAAGGAAGAACTGCCTGATGGGATCGCACGCTTTGGCTCCTCGCTCATCCCGATGGACGAAGCCCTGGTCCAGGCCGCGATCGACGTGGGCGGGCGTCCCTACTACGTGGGAAAGATCCCATCGAAGCTCTACACCCACTTCCTGCACTCCTTCGCCAACAACCTCGACGCCACACTGCACGTCAAAGTCATGCGTGGGGAGGATCGCCACCACGTAGTAGAAGCAGCCATCAAGGCAACCGGGATGGCGCTGCGTCAGGCCCTCGTTCCGGCCGAGGGCGTCTTCAGCACGAAAGGTGTGGTTCAGCAGGAGCGACTCGACTGATGCTCCGGCCGAGAGTGATCGTGTGCCTCGACGTGAAGGACGGACGCGTGGTGAAGGGGACGCAGTTCAAGAACCTTCGCGACGTGGGTGATCCTGTCGAACTCGCGCAGCGTTACGAAGCGGAAGGCGCTGACGAGATCGTCTACCTGGACGTATCCGCGTCCAGTGAGTCCCGCGGGACCCTGCTCGATGTCGTGCGTCGGACCGCGGAGACCCTGTTCATTCCGCTTACGGTCGGGGGGGGCGTGCGATCCGCGGATGACATCGGACCACTCTTACGCGCCGGAGCAGACAAGATCAGCGTGAACAGCGCGGCGGTTCGTGATCCGGAGTTGCTATCCATCGGCGCGGAACGGTTCGGAAGCCAGTGCGTCGTGGCGAGCATCGACGCCGCCCGCGACAACAACATCTGGCGCTGTTTTACGCACGGTGGATCGAAACCGACCGAACTCGATGCCGTCGCGTGGGCGGAGGAGTGCGTAGAGCGAGGGGCGGGCGAGATCCTGTTGACCTCGATCGATCAGGACGGTGCGCGGACCGGGTATAACCTCGATCTGACCGCCGCCGTCGCCGACCGGGTGTCTGTCCCAGTCATCGCCTCCGGCGGGGCTGGCGAGGCGGTCCACCTCCGAGATGCGTTCACGTGCGGGCATGCATCCGCAGCCCTGGTGGCGGGAATCCTGCACGATGGACTGACGACCGTCACAGAACTGAAATCATCCCTGATCGACTGGGGAATCAGAGTCCGTGGATCAGAGATGATGGAGGCAAACAAGGGATGACCGAACTTCCGTCAGTGGGCATGACAGACCGCCGCATTCGGTCAGAAGATGCCCTTGCTACGCTCGACTTTGAGAAATCAGACGGCCTGATCCCCGTGGTCGCTCAGGATGCTGTCTCGGGTTCGGTACTGATGGTCGCCTGGGCCAACAGAGAAGCGGTCCGCATGACCCTCGAGACCGGCTTTGCTCACTTCTGGTCACGCACTCGGGGGGCCCTATGGAAGAAGGGCGAGACGAGCGGAAACGTCCTCGCGCTTCAGTCCCTGCATACCGACTGCGACGGGGACACCCTGCTCGCGCTCGTCGAGCCGACGGGTCCCGCGTGTCACACGGGCGAGCACACGTGCTTCGGGAAGGGTGCCACAACCGATTCCTCGGTGTCTACCCAAACCCTCGCCCGACTCGACGCGACCCTCGCTGCCCGAGCTGAAGAGCGACCGGAGGGCAGCTATACGGTGAAGCTTCTCGATGACGCGAATCTCCGACTCAAGAAGCTGGGCGAAGAGACCGCCGAACTCGTCGCTGCACTCGCAACCCGTGACGCGGAGCGTGCTCCGGAAGAGGTGGCCGACCTCCTGTACCACGCGCTCGTCGCCCTGCGGGCCGAGGGCATCGGCCTGGACGCGGTCCTCTCGGCACTGGAGGATAGAGCTGGCTGACAGATTGACGCTGCTGGAGCCCCGGACCCCGACCCAGCCGGTCGGGTAGCTCCTGACCATGGCTGACGGCACCACGTTCCAGGAAGAAGAGGCGCTCGGAAAGGCGTACGATGCACGCCTCATGCGTCGGCTTCTGAAGTACCTGAAGCCCTACGGGTGGCACGTGGCCGGAGCGCTACTGGTGCTGTTGCTCGGATCGTGGATGGCGATCATCGGGCCGTGGGTCACCCAACGCGTCATCGACGAGGCCATCCCCACCCGCGATCGCGGCTTGCTGATCCAGCTCATCGCGATCTACGGTGCGGCGATCACCGGCGGATTCATACTGGAGTACGCGCGCGCTCTTGTGACGACATGGCTCGGTCAATCGGTCATGTACGACCTCCGGAAGGAGATCTTCGAAAAGCTCCAGAGAGCCGATCTGCGCTTCTACGACCGGAATCCGATCGGGCGTCTGATGACCCGGATCACGAACGACGTCGAGACACTGAACACACTCTTCAGTTCCGGTCTCGTGACCGTCTTTGGAGACATCTTCACGCTCGCCTTCATCATCGGTGCGATGCTGACGATGAACTGGCGACTCGCCCTGGTGTCGTTCAGCATTCTGCCGTTCGTCTTCTGGGCCGCCTTTCTCTTCCGATCCCGTATCAGGACCGCATACCGGGACATCCGGGTCCGGATCGCGCGCATCAACGCGTTCCTGCAGGAGCGCATCACCGGTGTGCGCGTCGTACAGCTCTTCAATCGAGAAGCAGCCGATGCTGGACGTCTGGCGCAGCTGAACGAGGATCACCTGCAGGCCCACCTCCGCTCGATTACGTACTACGCGCTCTTCTTCCCCGTCATTCAGTTCTTCACGGCGCTCGCCCTGGCGCTGATCCTCTGGTACGGCGGGCTTCGCATGCTCGACGGATTGATCACGGTCGGCGTAATCGCTGCGTTCCTGCAGTATGCCCGACGCTTCTTTCGTCCCATTCAGGACCTGTCGGAGAAGTACAACGTGCTGCAGGCTGCCATGGCTTCTTCCGAGCGGGTCTTCCAGCTCCTCGATGAGGACATCGCGATCGAGGACCCGGACGCACCTCGCTCATTTCCTGAGAGCGGACGCGGTGAGATCGTCTTCGAGGACGTCTCCTTCGCGTATGGAAACACGGAGGACAGTGAGCCTGATTGGGTGCTTCGAGACGTGAGTTTCAGGATCGCGCCCGGCGAGAAGGTTGCCATCGTGGGCCACACGGGAGCCGGTAAGACCACGCTGATCAACCTCCTCATGCGCTTTTACGACGTACAGAAAGGGCGGATTCTCCTCGACGGCGTCCCGATCACCGCGGTACGGCTCAACGAGCTTCGTGAGCGAGTGGGCCTCGTGCTCCAGGATGTCTTCCTGTTCAGTCAGGACATCGCGTACAACGTTCGCCTGGGGGCTCCGGACATCACTCAGAAACAGATCACGGCTGCAGCCGAGCGAATCGGAGCGGCGGACTTTATCGCACGACTCCCGGACGGGTACAACCAGGCCCTTGGTGAACGGGGATCGACACTTTCGGTCGGAGAACGGCAGCTTGTCAGCTTCGCCAGGGCTCTGGCCTTCGACCCGGAGATTCTCGTGCTGGATGAGGCGACGAGCTCGGTGGACTCGGAGATTGAGGCGAAGATCGAGCGCGCGACGGACGAGCTGCTTGCCGGCCGAACGTCAGTTGTGATCGCGCACCGGCTGTCGACTATTCAGAACGCTGACCGCATCATCGTGATGCACCGGGGGAAGGTCGAGGAAGAAGGGACCCACCTGGAACTGCTCAGCCAGGGCGGACTCTACGCGAGACTGCACGAACTGCAGTTTGCGGCGGCCTGAACAAAGGTCAGCGACCGGCCGGACCTGACGTCGTGTCGACCGGGGCGACGCTGTCCGTAAGGGGCAGAACCCAGTTCGCCGGAATATCGACGGCGTCCACGTCGGACTCCTCCTGCATCGTCGTGGGAGGGTCCTCGACCACGCGGAGATCATCGACGTTTTCGGCCTCGGCTGCCTCGGCTGCCTCGAACATCGCCAGCTCATACGTCGCCACCGAATCCATCACCTGGTACCGGCGAGACGTAGAACTGATGACGCCGGCGACTCGCAGGAGGGGATCTTGATCGAAGCCCTCGACAGGCTCCAGCGCGGCCACCGAGTACCGCGTCGACGGGTTCCACAGGATCCACTCCTGGATCCCGACGTCATACGTCGCCTGAATCTGAGCACGAACCTCCGCCGGACCATACGCCGGCTGCCCCAGACTGAAGTCCTGCAGCCAGGGGCGCGTCAGCCCCGCGCCATCTACAGAACCAGAACGACGCAGTGCATCACGCAGCGCGGCGTAGACGATTTCATACGGATATGCATTCGGTTCGGTGTAACCGAAGCTTCCTTCCCAGTAGTGGCTTGGATAGACCATCGGCAACGCGACATCGACAACGTCGATGAACGTCTCCCACAACTGCCCGATCCCGATATCACGCCGGAATGAGGTCGTGACTCCGAAGACGTCGGCAGTCGACCGGACAGGCAGGTCGGCAAGCTCCTCTCGTGCGTAGCTAAGAAAGCCTCGAACAGCATCGACTCGGAGTCGATCCTCACCACCCACGAAGACTGCACGTTCCATGTCGGACACGGGCGCATCGGGGAAGCGGATGTAGTCCCACTGCACCTCCGGGAAACCCATCTTCGCAACCTCGCGAGCGAGCGCGACGTTGTATGCCCAGAGCTCTTCATTGAAGAGGTTCTGCCAGATGATCTCCTTGCTGTCGATCCATACACCACCAGCCGTGTCCTGTACTGCGGTCTGGGGCCGTGCGGCAGCCAGGATCGGATCCTTTACGACCACGATCCGTGCGATCGGGTAGATGCCCGCCTCTTCGAGTCGATCCAGAAGCGCGGGCAAGTCTCGAATCCGGACCTCGCCATCAGCCCCAATCTCCTTGGCCAACTCGAGGTTGGTGTCGTGGCTGATGAAACCGGTGGCATCCTTAATGTCGATCACGAGCGCATTGACCTCGGTAGCCGCAGCGACCTCGAGCATTTCGGTCATGCGCCGGTTGGATCCCGCAGCCCATGCGTTCATGTACAGGCCGCGAATGTGAGTCGGCCGGGGGAAGCGAGCGTCCTCGAAGTCTTCACCCCGCTGGACTGTCGGCTGGACCTGCGGCCCTGACGCCGACATGCCCATAGGCAAGCGGTACGGACGTGCGACCGGACCGTCGGGCTCTACCGGCGCCGGGTCAGAGGTCGCGACGACTCCGCTATCTCCATTGAGACC
>JAKMDG010000061.1 GCA_022428035.1 Longimicrobiales bacterium | reverse complement strand
GATCCGTACAGGCCGAAGAAATCGAAGTTCAGCCCAATGGCCAGGGGGACCATTCCGAGCGCCGTTGTGAGCGCCGTCAGCACGACTGGCCGCAGGCGCGTCTTGCCACCCTGTACCAATGCTTCTCGACGATGCATGCCATCCCGATCACGCAAAATGTCGATGTAATCGATCAAGATGATGGCGTTATTCACCACAATCCCCGCCAAGGAAATGATCCCCACGCCTGTGTTGATGATGCCGAACGGCATCTGAAAGATCATCAGCCCGATCAGCACGCCGGCGGTCGACATGATCACCGATGTCAGGATGATGACCGGCTTGATGACCGAATTGAACTGGCTGATCAGGATGAAGCCGATCAGCATGAGAGCAGTGAGGAATGCACCACTCAGGAATGCGGTCGCCTCATCCTGATCCTGCGACTGCCCCGAGTACTTGAGCGTGTATCCCGGTGGGAGCGTCTCGGCATAGTCAAAGAGCGTCGTCTGCACCTCGGCCAGCACCGCATTGTTCGCAAAACCGGACGCTACGTTCGACGTGATCGTCGCCATACGCGTCTGACCCTTACGACGGATCGAGCCAGCGCCGTCCTCGACACCCCACGTCGCCACCTCGACGAGGGGAACCTGCACACCCTCGGCCATGACGGTCAGCTCACGCAGGCCTTCCAGCTCGTCCCGGAATTCGGGAGCGAGCCGGACGATGATGTCGTACTCGTCGTTGCCCGTACGGTACTTCGCTGCCTCGATCCCGTTGATGGCGCCGCGAACTGCCATCCCGATCTTCTGGGTATTCAGGTTGTAGAGCGCTGCTCTCTCCCGGTCGACCTCGATCGACAGTTCCGGACGCGCGGCATCCATGTCGCTGTCGAGGCCCGCAAGCTTCAGGAACACCGGGGCGTCCTCGATGATGCTCATGATCTCGTCGGAGATCCTCTTCAGTTCCTCGGGGTCCTCGCCCACTAGTTCTATACTGACCGGCGCGCCAGCCGGAGGCCCCTCGGAGACCTTGTCGACCGTGATCGTCGCACCGGCCACCTCGGTGCCGATCGACGCCTGCATTTCGGCGAGCGTAGCGAACGCGTCGGACTCTCGGTCCTGGAAGTCGATCAGGGAGATCGACAGCCGCCCACCCTCTGGACCAGAAGGACCGCCACCCATCGGGTTGCCACCACCCCCGCCCCCTCCCGTGACCGCAACCACCGACTTCCAGTCCTCACGCCCTGAAACCGCCTTGAGCTCGGACTCGATACGCCGGACGATCCCGTCCGTCACCGAGGCTCGCGTGCCGACAGGCGTCTCGACGTCGATGGTCAGCATCGGAGGAGGCATGTCCTCCGGGAAGTATTCCAGACCGGCCCCCAGCGGCGTTGCGACGTAGATCACGAACGTGGCCACGAAGCCAAGAGCCGTAGCACCGATCACCTTCGCCCGGTGATTGAGAGACCAGCGCAAGCCCGCCTCGTAGCCGTTCATCGAACGAGGCAGGAACGTGTCCTGAAACCACCGGCCGGCACCGCGCAGGATGAACCGGTGCAACGCCCAGAGCAGGAACGCGGTGGCACCAAACAGGACCGCAGTCAGCGGATTGGCACTCGCCGTACCGACAAGAATCACAGCCACACCGCCGATGATCGTCCAGCGCGCAGCCGGCGTGAGCGGGGCCGCTTTCGTTCCATCAAGGCGCATGAACATGCCGCACAAAGTCGGAATGATCACCAGCGCGACGAAGAGTGAGCTGCTCAGCGTCACGATGAGCGTCCGAGGCATGTAGCCCATGAACTCTCCGACCTCACCCGGCCAGAACAGAAGCGGAGCGAACGCGGCCAACGTGGTCGCCGTCGCCGCAATGATCGGCAACGCGACCTCTCCGGTAGCCTTCTTTGCCGCTGTTCGCCTGTCCCAACCCTCTTCCAGATAACGATAGATGTTCTCGACCACGACGATCGCGTTATCGACCAGCATCCCGAGCGCCAGGATCAGGCTGAAGAGAACGATCATGTTCATCGACGTGCCCAACGCCTTCAGGATCATGAAGGAGAGGAACATCGACGACGGGATTGAGATCGCCACGAACATCGACGTGCTCGCCCCGAGGAAGAAGAAGAGCACACCGACGATCAAGATCAGGCCCGAGATAATGTTGTTTTCGAGGCTGGAAACCATCTCCTCGATCTGCTCCGACTGATCGGACGTGATACGTATCTCGGTGGTTGGCGGGAGGAGCGGCGCCATCGCGTCGACTTCGGTACGGATCGCTTCAGCCGTCTCGATGATGTTTTCACCCGAGCGCTTCACCACATCGAGCGTGACCACGGCACGGTCGTCCATGCGAGCGAAGCTGTCTCGCTCTGCAAATCCAAAATCGACCGTCGCGACGTCCCGAACGTAGATCGGGCGACCCTCCTGAATCACGACCACCAGGTCCTCGATCAGCGTCGGGT
>JAKMDG010000051.1 GCA_022428035.1 Longimicrobiales bacterium | reverse complement strand
GGAAGAACCCGGGTGGAAACGCCTTGGATCCCACTGAGATTGCCGTCGAGTCGAGCAGGTCCGCCGCACCCAGAAGAAACGCCCCTCCGGACTGTTCATTGAGGTATCCGAAGATTCTTCCGAGCTGACTGCGAAGCGGCGTCTTCGAGCCCACCTCCAGCGCCACGGCATCGGGCGTCACGGAGGGGTCCGCCGCTTGATAGATTGCGTCGAGGTCTGGTGCCCCATTGCGCGGTGTCCGTCCACGCTGGTTCAGACCATCACGGGCGACGTCCAGCCTTCGTACGGTCTCGTCACAGACGTCCTGTGCTTCGGACGCGAGCCAGTCACGTAGCATCTCGAGCGTCGCCCAGTGACAGGCCTCCACGGCCACAGCGTCACCCGGGTCATCGACTTGCGGTACACCCTCGGCCGCGTCACCGAGCAGCGGGCGCAGCACATCGATGTAGGCGTCGGAGCCTCGCTTGTGACCACCTCCGTGCGACTTCTTTCCGGTGATTCCGTACCGGAAGCCCTTTTCGGTCCGGTACACCACTGCGGTCGGCTGCCCATTGTCCATCTGGAGCGCACGGCGCTGGCCTGACACGACCTGGCCCATATCGAAGCCGTCCTTCACGAACACGACGTTCCAGTCATGCAGGTAGAAGAACTCCATCGGGTCCCATTGTACGTATTCGCCCGGCCGGTCGCCCTCTCTTGTGACCTGGTCGGAGTCGATCGACGCCTGATTCCAGTCGAGGTGGCAGATGGCGTTGCTCAGACCCGATGAGCCTGCTGCTGCCACGGATTCGTAAACCCTACCCGGCGTTAACCCACCTTCGCCCTCCAGCATGTGGACTCGAGGGGCGTCGGCGCCGAAGTAGTCGGCGGCCCCGAACGCGAGTCCGATGGATGCGCCCATCCCCACGCCTGAAGGTCCGGTCGCGATCTTCACGAACGGTGTCATCGGCGTCGGATGACCGTCGAGGGGCTTCGAACCGAACTTCCTGAACAGCGGTGTAGGCTGGGTTGGATTCCGTCGGAAGCCGAGGAGGTCCTCCCAGCGAAGACGGAGATGGTCCTCCGAAGGAAGGAGGCCCGGATTCACGATGCGGGTCACCTCATCGCGCAGCGCCCACATGGCGTACAGGCCGGTTGCCTTGTGGCCTGCGGCGAACGAGAGGAGGTCCTGGTCGTCCCGAAGGGGATCCCCGATGTCGTACTGCATCGAGTCGAACAGGGCCGCGGTCATGATGTGACCTGCGGAGACCGATCCTCCGGGGTGACCGGACTGCGAGAAGTTGAACTGGATCGCCACCAGCGTCCGGTAGATGAGATCGTATCGGGTGAGCAGGGCCAGCTCGTCTGGGCTGGTGATCTCCGGGTCGGCGGAATCGATGTCGACCCAGATCGCGCGGCGGTGTCCGAAAGCTCGGCTCATGAGGGGATGGCGTCCGTGAGACGTGTTTTGTGGGAAGAGATGTCGGCTCAGATGGTGAGTCCGACTCCAGAATGCATGAAGCGGGCGAAGCCCTCGGCGTCGGACGCGGCGACACTGATTCGCTGCACCGCAGCCGTGAGTTCCTCGTCGCTGTTCGCCGTGGATAAGCGGACGTAGTGCTGACCCTCGCTGCCCCGTTGGCTGAATGAGCGTCGGTCCAGCACTGCCACGTGATGTTCGTAGAGCAGAAAGAGCGTGAAGAGGGTGGCGGGACTGGTCTCGGCTCGCGCGTCCTCCGGGAGCCCAGCGTACGCCTCCATTGCGCCAATGCGCTCCAGTGCGCCGGAGACGTTCGGGAACGCGTAGAACGCACCCTTGGGATTCTGACAGGTGATCCCTTCGATGGCGTTCAATCCCTCGACCACGAGGTCGCGACGCCGCTGAAAGACCTCGACCATCCGGCCGATGGCCCGGGGGCTTTCAGGGGAGCGAAGTGCCTCGATCGCACCCCACTGATTGTACGGGGGCAGGGAGGCGAAGAAGTTGATCGCGAGTGTGCGGTGGACCTGAGCCTCTCTGACGGTCGGGTAAACGGCCCATCCCACGCG
>JAKMDG010000009.1 GCA_022428035.1 Longimicrobiales bacterium | reverse complement strand
TCGCTGGCCCGGTCGTTCAGGATCCGGTTCGCACGGGTCATCTGATCCAGATACGCCTGTGCGACGTCACGGGTCGGAGCCCACTCGACGTTCGGCTGCAGCTGAGCGTTGAACTCGCCCATCATGACCGCCTCGGCCGCCGCGATCTCCGCTGCCGAGAGGTGCTCACTCGGCGTGAGCCGGAAGACGTCGATGCCGCGAGAGATCTCCGCACCGTACAGACGACCGTTGAACCAGTAGACCGACCAGTATCCGCCCGTGAAGAGCGACTCGATCGAAAGCGGCCCCCGATCGAAAAAGGCGATCTCGAACGGGTTCTCCGGATCGGTGAAGTCCATGAGTGAGACGCCACCCTGGTACCACGCCTGCGCCATGATGTCGCGGCCAGGCACGGGGATGATCGAGCCGTTGTGCGCTACGCAGTTCTCGGTCTCGGTCTGCGGGACGGGCAGCTTGTAGTAGCCGGCCAGCTCCATCTGTCCGTCATCACCAATCCGGAAGATGGCGTTTGCGCCCCAGGTTGCGGGATCGCTTGCGCGGCAGCGCGGCGATGATCCACCACCCCACTCGTCGGTGAAGATGACGACGTCGCCATCGTTGTTGAACGTCGCCGAGTGCCAGTACGCGAAGTTCGGATCGGAGACCTCGGCCACGCGGGTCGGGTTCACCGGATCCGAGATATCGAGCAGGATCCCGTTTCCTGAGCACGCACCGCCCGCGAGCCCGATACCCGGGTAAGCGGTGATGTCGTGGCACTGGTTCGTCAGGCGGCTGCTCTGCGTGCCGGGGCCGTGGTTCCCGCCCTGCCAGAGGCCGGCCAGGTTGCCCTGCTCGTCAGCGAAGATGCGTGGCATGTTCACGATTTCGGCTGCACCCGGATTCGCCAGCGGGACCTTCACGACCTCGATCCGGAAGAGCGCGGTGTTCTCATCTTCCGGTCCGCCGCCTGAGCAGCCCGCGAGCTCGTCACCGGGACGAACTCGGCTCGTGCCCTGGATGTAGATGTAGATGTTCTCGCTGTCCGCCGGGTCCGTCACGATCGTATGCGTATGCGAGCCACGGCACGACTGAATGGCCGAGACCTGAGTCGGGTTGTTCATGTCCGACACGTCGAAGATCCGGACGCCGCGCATACGCTCCGCGCTGATCGAATCGGCCACGCCCTCAACACCGCAGTCGAGACGACCACGCGTCTCCTGCGCGGACATGACGACCAGATCGCCGTAGACCGAGACGTCGCCCTGACCGCCCGGACAGACCACGGAAACGGCCAGCGTCGGGTCGGCAGGATTCGAGATGTCGAAGATCTGGAACCCGTTGTAGTTGCCCTGGATCAGCTTGCCGTCCTGGAACGCCAGGTCGGTGTTGCTGAAGCGACCGTCCGCCGGCGTAGAGGGGTTGAAGAACCCGTCCGGCCGGGGAATCGCCGCCAGCAGCTCCATGCCGCTGATTGCTGACTCGGCATCCAGCCAACCTGCGCCTAGGCCGATACGGGGATCATTCGGATCCCATTCGAGGGCGGGCGCCGCCGGGGGCACCTGCACCTGCTCCTGCTGCTGCGCCGAGACGCCCTCGGGGGCGACGACGGTGCCGCCGACCAGTGCGGTCGCGGCAAGGAGCCCGAATGCTCCCGTGATCTTCCTGCCCATGTCCATCATACCTCACCTCGTGTGAACTGACTGATCATCAGTGCTGTTGGAACGTGCTTCTCAATAGAATCGGTCGTACCGGCCACGCGTGGAACTAGCGGCCTAACTGGTCGAGGATCGCCTGCATGCGCTCGATCTCCATGAGCTGATCTGCATCGACGTCCTCGGCGAACTTGAACACCGTCGACTCCTGAGCGGCGCCCGACGTGTTGAACAACTGCGTGACCATGTCGAGGGCGCCCAGGTGGTGCTGGATCATGCCTTCGAGGAACAGCCGGTCGAACTCCGTACCGCGGGAGTTGGAAAGCTCGCGCATCTGCTCGGGGGTCAGCATACGCATCATGGAGTGTTGCATGGCGCCCATGCCCGGCATTTCGATCGACTCTCCGCGCTCGCGAAGCCACGACGATATCATCGCGATCTCGTCGCGCTGTGAGATTTCCATGCGTAGCGCCATCTGACGGACCGCCTCACTGCCAGCATTCTGCCGCACCAGCGCGGTCATATCGAGCGCCTGACGGTGGTGTGGGATCATCCCCTGCATGAAGCGCACGTCGGCGTCCGTGTAGGACACACCCTCGACCTGAGCGAGTTCGTCGGCCGAAAACGTTCGACCGCTCTGACCGGGAGCCCCGGGCTGCACGATACGGGGGCCGTCTCCGGCAGGGGCGGGCGCGCTCGCCGGGCTCGGTGCGTTGCCGGAGCAAGCTGCGAGCACGGCCGCGAGCGCGAAGGTCGAGAGACTGCGAATATCGATCGTCATCATGGTTCTGGAGCAGATACGGGGCGCCGTTGCTCTAGAAGCTTCAGCGTGGCGCAGTTCCCGCAATGGTTCGAGTCCGAAGAATACCCACAGGTCGTTCGGTCGGGACAATAGGGTTGGCCGACATTCGAGGTGTAGCGCATCTTTGCGACCCGGCCGACCACGACGGTCCGGCCAGACAGAATTCGCTCGTCGCTTTCCGGAGCCATTGATGACGCTGTCCGTTTTCACGACCTCCTGCCGATCCGCCCGTTGCAACACGCCTGCCACCCTCGTCAGAGGTGTGCTTGGCACTCTTGTCCTGATGGCCGCGCTCGTCACGGCATCCGAGGCGCAGCTGCTACCGGCGCACCTGGATGGCCTGAGTCCACGTGAAATCGGACCGGCCAACATGAGTGGTCGACTGGTCGACATCGCCGTGGTCGAGATGGACACGCGGGTCTTCTATCTCGCTTCCGCTACCGGCGGCGTCTGGAAGACGACCGACAACGGACTGCGCTTCACGCCGGTGTTTCAGGACGAAGCCGTGCACTCGGTGGGCGACGTCGCCGTGCACCAGCAGGACACCAGTGTCGTCTGGGTTGGGACGGGTGAGCGGGCGAACCGCCAGTCGTCCTCCTGGGGCGACGGCGTATACAAGTCGACCGACGGGGGCGATAGCTGGACGAACATGGGGTTGGAGGAGAGCCACCACGTCGGTCGGATCGTGATGCATCCTGACGACTCCGACGTCGTATACGTCGCTGCCATGGGCCACCTCTGGGGGCCGAATCCCGACCGCGGCCTGTACCGGACGCGTGATGGAGGAGCGTCGTGGGAGCAGATCCTCTTCGTAGATCCGATGACGGGCGCGGTGGATGTCGCGATGGATCCGTCGAATCCCGACATCATGTATGCGGCGATGTATCAGCGTCAGCGGCGCCCGTGGGGCTTTCATGGAGGCGGCCCTGGCAGCGGCCTCTACAAGAGCGTGGATGGTGGTGATACGTGGACGCTGCTCACAAACGCCGGTCTGGATAACGGGCTGACAACCGGCGACATGGGTCGCATGGGTATCACGATCCACCGCGCCGACCCCCGCATCCTCTACATCAGTCTCGAGCAGGGCGAGCGCTTCAACGCGTCGACGGCATACGAGCAGCGCCTGGCCGGGATCTACCGGTCCGAGGATCGCGGAGAGAGCTGGACCTACCAGGGCGACTGGAACCCGCGCCCCATGTACGCGAGTCAGCCGATGGTCGATCCGAACGACGATCAGCGCATCTACATGCTGAACTCGTACAGCTACTCGGACGACGGCGGGGTGACCTTCACCGTGCCGAGGGATCACCGGACGCACGGCGACGATCGGTTCGTCTGGGTCAATCCGGACGACTCCAACCACGTCATCAAGCTGGATGATGGAGGTCTCGGTATCAGTTATGACCGGGGCGATCACTTCCTCTACCACACGGCATTACCGCTCAGTCAGTACTACCGCGTCTCGGTCGACATGGCTCATCCGTACAACGTATACGGGGGCCTTCAGGACAACGGATCGTGGCGAGGCCCGAACCAGACGTATCGCTCGGAGGGGATCCTGAATGAGGACTGGATCCGCTGGGGAGGAGGGGACGGCTTCCTCAGCCTCGTCGACACGACGGACAACCGGGTTCTGTATTCGGAGAGTCAGTACCTCGGCCTGATCCGATGGGATCTGGAGACTGGCGCGAGCCGTAACATCCGGCCGAACCAGCCCGAGGGCTTCATTGGCGCGCGGCGGAACTGGACGACGTGGCCGGACCTGGATGACCCCTACATGGAGATGGGCAACGCGATGCCACCGGGCAATTGGGACGGCCCGTTCATCATCAGCCCACATGAGAGCAACACGCTCTACGCCGGCCTGAACGAGCTGTTCAAGAGCACCGACCGCGGGGACACCTGGACCTCACTCGGAGATCTCACGAGCGGTACGGACCGCCGTAGTCTGGTCATCATGGACCAGGTGGCGGACTCCTTCGTTCTCTCACTCGACGACGGGATCCCCTACTGGCCGACGCTCACCGCGATCGCGGAGTCGGAGCATCGCCCAGGCGTCCTTCTCGTCGGTACGGACGACGGGCTGGTGCAGGTATCCACGAACGACGGGCAGTCCTGGATGGACGTTACCGACGCGTTGCCCGGCGCACCGGAGCTCATGTGGGTGAACCAGGTCCATATGTCGAAGTCCGTCGACGGCCGCATGTACGTCGCGGCGAACAACTACCGGAACGACGACTACGAGAACTACCTCTGGGTGACCGAAGACAGTGGTCGCTCCTGGCGTTCGATCGTCGGCGACCTCCCGGCCGAACAGGTGGTTCGGGTCGTCCGTGAGGATCCGAGAAATTCGGACGTGCTCTGGCTCGGGACCGAGATGCGGGCCTTCTGGTCCTGGAACGGCGGTCGCAACTGGCTGCCGCTCGATGGCAACATGCCCACGGTGGCCGTGAACGATCTCGTGGTGCATCCACGTGACAACGACCTGGTGCTGGCGACCCATGGTCGAGGGATCTGGATCCTCGATCAACTGAATGCGCTGCAGGAGATGACGTCTGCAATCGCGGCGTCAGATGCGCACCTGTTCAGCATCGAACCCGCCGAGCAGATCCGATATCGGGCCGAGAAGGCGCATACCGGAAACATGATCTTCGAGGGGGATAACCCGCCCGAGGGTGCCATCATCGACTTCTGGTCGGCAGGAGAGGGGGAGACCGCCCAGATCATCGTCCTGTCCGACCAGCGGATTCAGGTAGCATCCATGGAGGTCGAGACGCAGCGCGGAATGAACCGGGCCATATGGGATCTTCGCTACGCCCGCGAGGGTGGTACGCCCGCCCGGGGAGGTGGGTTTGGTGGCGGCGGGCGCGGCCCGCTCGTGGTCCCAGGCGAATATACCGTGCGACTCTCCATTGACGATGTCGTAACCGAACAGACCGTCGAGGTCCGCGAGGACCCGCGTCTGGAGCACGACGCGGTGGTACGCTCGGAGTGGACCGAGACACTTCTCGGCATGTGGGGCACAGTCGGGGCCGCCCAGCGGCTGTCGCGTGGAATCAACGGGCAAGCCGGGCGCCTCGACGCGGACGAGAACCCACTCGACGTGAACGACGCGCTCGAAGACCGCATACGCGACATACAGCGCTCGGCGCAGGAGCTCAGCAGCCGCCTCAACCGTCTCTACGGCTCCCTTCAGGGATGGGTAGGGCCGCTGTCGGCCGACCAGGAGGCGCAGCGCGTCTTTCTGAATGACAAGCTGGATGAGCTGTCCGAGCGGTGGAACACGCTGCAGGGAGAGCTGCCGGGTTGAGTACGCAGGAGTGGGCGGAGGCTACACCCGAGGGTTGGGCGTTCGTCACGATGACGTCGTGCGGTGCTCCCGTGTTCACACCTGAGTGCGCGAGACGGAGGCATGAGATCTTTGACGACTGCATCGCATTCGTCGACGACGGCGCTGTCTGGGTGCGCTCGAAGACGGCGTGGCTACGCGACCGCAAGCTGCGCCGTCACGAGGAGACCCATCTTCGGCACATCGCCATCCTCGGGGAACGGCGCTTCTGGCGGTGGTACCGAGCGTTCTCGTTCGTGGGCTACTGGCTCAATCCGTTCGAGATCGCTGCGCGGATCGCGGAGGGAGGGTAGCAGATGAGATTCGTCGGCCTGTACGCGCTGACCGTGCTCGGTTTTCTCGTGATCGACTTCGTCTGGCTCACGGTCGTGGCGCAAAATTTCTACCAGAAGCACCTGGGCAGCCTTCTCCGTGACGATCCGATCGTCGCGGCAGCTGCGGTTTTCTATCTGCTCTACCTCGTGGGCGTGCTCGTCTTCGTGGTCCTGCCTGCCCTGCAAGCAGAGTCGTTCGTTCGTGCTGTCGCACTGGGGGCGCTCTTCGGCCTCATTGCATACGCGACGTTCGATCTTACCTGCTATGCCCTCTTCCAGGGTTTTCCGGTCATCGTCGTCGCCGTGGACCTCGTATGGGGGGCCGTACTGACGGCGAGCGTCTCCGCGATCGGATACGCAGCCGGACGCTGGCTGGGGTTCTAGCTGGCCGGCGCCCTCACGCTCTCCGTGAGCGACTCGTAGACGATTCCCCGCAGCGTCGGGTCCACAGGAACGCCGCCAAACGGTGAATACTGCGTCCACGCGAAGGCGATGAGCTCCTCCACCGGATCGATCCAGAACCACGTATTCGCGACACCGGCCCACCAGTAGTGGTCCGGTTGGCCACCAGCGGTCGCGACGGCGAAGCCCAAACCGAAGCCGTACTCATGTGACGGTGCCCCGAGGCTGATCGGCGGCATGTCTGAATCGAGATGGTTCGATCGCATGTCCCGAACGGTCTCGGGTCGGAGAAGGCGTTCCCCGTCGAGCGCACCCTCGTTGAGCAGCATCTGGCTGAAGCGCAGGTAGTCCATGGCGGTGGAGGTCAGCCCACCACCCCCCGAGTACCAGCTCGGTTCACGCGTGAACGGTCCATCGACCGGCGAATCCTCCATAGCCAGCGCACCATCGCTTCGAGCATAGACCGCCGTAAACCGGTCGAGGTTGCGTGCTTCGACGTGGAAGCCGGTGTCGCCCATGCCGAGAGGCTCGAAGATCCGGGTGCGGAAGAACTCAGCGAGGCTCATTCCGGAGGCGACCTCCACGACCCGGCCCAGCACATCGGTGGACAAACTGTAGTTCCAGCGAGTGCCGGGATCCGCCAGGAGAGGCAGGGTCGCAAGGAGCTCGATGGTCGCTTCGAGGTCCTCCCCTGAATCCCGACCAAGCCCCTTCAGGGTCTGCATATACATCCGGTCGACGGGCGAGTTGCCAAACACTCCGTACGTGAGTCCCGAGGTGTGTCGGAGCAGGTCGCGGATCGTGATCGGACGAGAAGGGGGCCTCAGCTCGCCGTCATCGTAGACCTGCACATCCCCGAAAGTGGGTATGTGGTCGGAGAGTGGCTGGTCGAGCTCGACCTTCCCCTCTTCGACCAGCATCATGACCGCGACGCTCGTCACCGGCTTGGTCATGGAGTAGATGCGAAAGACGTCGTCTCGCTCCATTGGCTGCTCGTCGAGAACGCGCCAGCCGTTGGCTTCCCAGTGCACAATAGTTCCGCGGCGGGCGACCATGGTCATCACACCCGCGGTGCGGCCGGCATCGATCAACTCCTGCATGGCCGGTCCGATTCCAGCGAGGCTCTCGGCAGACAGGCCGACGTCTGCCGGCATCCCCTGTGTAATGTCCGGCGCCACGGCGGTGGTGTCGTCCATTGGTGCGGCGCACGCTGCGGAGACGCCGGCGAGTACGAGCGTGAGTCGATAGACGTGACCTAGCTTCGAACGGCTATACACAAAGGCCTCGCGGTCTGCGAGTCGCGTGGAACTGTTCGGCAACATCGGGTTGGCAGATGCGATGCGCCACGTTTCTTGCGCTGGTGCGCGACCTGACGCTCCGCCGTACGTTGCGGGGATGAACCGATTCCGAGGTGCTCAGAGGACCTTTTTGGGGCTTTTCGTTGCTCTGACCGCGTGCTCGGCGCCCGCGGACGAGGACCGATATACGGCGGTCGCGGACATGTCAGATTTGATGGCCCACGTGCTCGAGCCGAACGCTCAGGTGTACTGGCGGGCCGTCGGCTGGATCATCGACTTCGAGGGTGAGCACGAGCTGCGCCCCGAGACCGAAGAGGAGTGGCTGGCTGTCGAAAACGCTGCCTTTGTGGTCGCCGAGGCTGGTAACCTCCTGATGATGGATGGCCGGGCGCTCGACGACGGGCCATGGATGACGATGTCGCAGTCGCTGATCGACATTGGCCGTCGCGCCATCGAGGTCGCCGAGGCTCGAGATGAGCAGGCGGTCTTCGACGTGGGCGCAGAGATGTACTTCGTCTGCACGCAATGCCACGCGACCTACGCGCTTGAAACGCTGCGTCCCAGCGATGACCGCGCTCAGGAATCGGATGCAGGCTCGTGATTCGGAGCCTGCTGGAGTGGCTCGGCTCTACGCGCTGGAGTGTCACCCTTGTCGAGTCCTACTACGTATGGCCGCTGGTCGAGTCGACGCACGTGGTCACGCTGGCCCTGTTCGTCGGTACGGCAATCATGATGGATCTGCGTCTGATCGGCATCGCGTTTCCCGGCGTCCCTGCCTCGTCGTTCATCGACCGACTACTGCCGTGGACCCGGATCGGCTTTGGGGTCATGGTCGCAAGCGGGCTGCTGCTCTTCTACTCCTCACCGCTCCGCTATTACAACAATCTCTTCTTCCGTATCAAGTTCGCGATGCTGATCATCGCAGGGCTCAACATCTGGCTGTTCCACTCGCGCATCCACAAGTCGATCCAGACATGGGATGATGCCCTGACCCCTCCGCGTTCCGCGCGCGTGGCCGGGATCCTCTCAATCGCCTTGTGGACCGGTGTGGTATTTTCGGGTCGCTTGGTCGCGTACAACTGGTTCGAGTGTGACATCCAGCCGCAGCCGGAGTGGGTCAATTGGGCCGCGGGTTGCCAGGTCGAGGAGAGCGCACCGTGATGCCCCCGGAGAGCTGGATCGTCTTCTTCGAGTGGTGCGAGGCGACGGCTCTGGGGACCGCCGTTCGGAATTCGATGTACGCCTTTCCACTCATCGAGGCGACGCATCTTGTGGCGATGTGTGTCATGGGCGGCGCGCTCATCATGGTCGACCTGCGCCTGCTTGGCGTCGGGATGAAGGACCAGGAGGCCGGGAAGCTCGCGCGCCTGGTGCGCCCGTGGCTCCTGGGCGCGATCGTCGTGATGCTCAGCACGGGCGTCCTGCTCTTCCTCTCCGAAGCGATCAAGTGCTTCTACAACACATCGTTCTGGGTGAAGATGATCACCTTGCCCATGGCGCTGACCTTCACCTTCCTCGTGCGTGATCGTCAGATCTTGAACGACGTCCCGTCCCGTATGCGGGGCCGGATGCTCGGATCGACATCGCTGGTGCTGTGGTTTGTCGTGGCGGCGGCGGGGCGCTGGATCGGTTACAGCTGAGGCGCGTATCAGCCAAGACCATCGCGGCCTGGTCAGCGGTCGCCCAGAAGCTCCCGGGCTTCCTCGGCGGTCAACCCGACGCTCGCGATCTCCTCACCTGATGTGAGCAGGTCCTGGTCCTCGGAGAGACGGGCCACAACGAGCGTCCCCGCGGCGGCGGCGGCCCCGCCGATGGCGAATGGGCTGGCCAGTTCAAGAACGACGCTCCAGATCGGAGCCTCGCTTCCTGCCGTGACCAGGACGGCCGGCACGAGGCTCGCCACGATTCCTCCGGCAGCGCCTAACACGGCGAAGCGTCCGAGCGACAGTTCATCGAAACGCCGATGTCGCCCCGCGATCGCGAGTACCACCGAAAAACCGAGTCCGCCCAGAAAACCCGGGATTGCCAGCATCATTGGCCAGATGTCTACAGCCGCACCGATCGGGTTGGGCCAGATGTTGTGGATGAGCTCGATCACGCCACCTGCGGCGAACCCGCTGGCAGCCCAGATGACCCCCATCCCGATCGCGCCCTTGAGCCGCCTGAGCCATCCACTCATCACCGATCGTCCCCCATGATCCAATTCACTTTGTGTTGCAAAGTGCCTTGTTTCCGGGTGGCTCGCCAGCGGTCCTGGTGCTGAGCGATGCGCCTGACTACCTCAGCAGCGGCCTCGCTCGCGCCGCGTCCGCAGCATCTCTGCCTCGTACGGGGCGCCCGTACCGGACGAACCGAGGAAAATCTTAGTGCCGTCGGTGAACGTGATGTCGCGCCCGTTCGCCCGAGTCAGCGAGTGATCTTTAGCCTGATATCCGTCGACGATGATCTCGGTACCGGGTGTCAGGCAGTCGCGGCGCAGCCCACGCCGAAGAAGCACGTTTGGTGTGCCACCCTCCACCATCCACACCTCCGTGGTGCCGTCGTCGTTCGTGTGCTCGAGGTGGATCCAGGTGTGCGGGTTCACCCATTCGAGCTTCACGATCGGGCCGGCGAGCCGGATCGGAGCATCGCGATCGAACTCGGCGCCGAACGCGTGGTGGCCGTCGACCGGGCCGGCCGTGACCACCAGGGCCAGGGAGGCACAGGCGAGGAGGGAAGCAATACGTTTCATGGGGTCATCTCCAGTCCTGCTGGTTTTCGTTCCGTTCGCGCTCTTCCTGCGACCGGGCACCTCGCAACACGTTCTCGAGGGCATAATTCGCCTCGTGACACGCGTACTCATACAGAAGTCCATCCAGTCGGTTGAACGGGACTTCACCGCGAATCTGATCAGTGAAGATCGTCGGGTCGTCGATGGTGAACTCGTAGTTGATCTGATCTTCCGACACACGGGTCAGGCGTTCCCTCACTCGGGTCTCTGCCGAGGGATAAAACGAAGCGTTGGACATCCCCATGAGCACCTGATCGGGGTGCAGGTTCGTCGTCTCGATGACGAGCGTCTCGCCCTCCCAGTGGCCCCATGAGTCACCCAGCCAGGGCCGCATGTGCTTTGGCAGGGGCTGCGGCTCGCCCATGCGGACAATGCGTACATCGTGCACCATCTCGGTCATGATCATGATCGCGCCGGGCGTCTGAACGATCGTGTAGTTGTTGTTGTAGAAGTAGTTCGGGAGCATCGGCGGGCCTCCGTTCGATCCGAACGACATGATGCATCGCTCGGCCAGCGGCCGATTTTCCGGATTGTCGTACTGGTCGAACTGCTGATTGAAGGCCACCCGCTCTGCGACGTGTTCTCGCCCCTCGTCTGTGAACGCTGCCCGCCGGCCGTCCTTCGGGTGCACGATCAGCGAACTCCGGGGCTCGCTGTTGTAGATCGCGATGTTGTCGCCCGCGTCGACGAAGAACTGGTTATATCCACCCGTGCCACCTGTCGCCGCATCGAAGATTGGATCGCCCGTCAGCGCGCCACCTGCTGGAGGCGCCCCGCGGTTGGGGTCGCTGTCCACGTAGTCGGCGGCGATGAAATCCTGACGTCCCTGCTCGAGCGCAGTGACCTGATCCGGAGTCAGAACCTGACCCAATCCCGGCGGCCGTACGATCGGCGTCATCGTCGCGTTGCTCCAGTTTCCCTGAAGATCCGGCATGCCATCCGGAAGTCGCGGAAGGACCCAGTCGGAGGACTGCGCGGCGACGGCGATCGGAAGCAGCGCCAGTACCAGGGTGGCGACAAGAGCGGGCGCGCAACGGCGCGGTGCTGGGCCGAACCTCGAGCGGGTCATGACCCGTTGCCGCGGATCGGGTTCTTGCGAAGGTGCCCGTACATGAGCTCTTCGACGAACTCGACACACTTGAACTGCCCGAGTCGAGCGTTGGGGTCGATGTTGCGGTAAAGCGGCATACGTATCGTCCAGGGCTCGGAGAAGGTCTCCGGGTTGTCGATCTCCGCCTCGTACATGATGTGGTCGGGGCTGATCATCGTGTACCGCTCGGTGACCGTCGTTCCAAACCCGGTGAAGTTGCCCGCACGATCGAGCCATGTGTCACCGAGCATTCCGTTCACTCGCACGACGAACGTGTCGCCGTCCCACTGACCGAATGACTGACCCATCCACGAGTCGACCTGCGGCTCACCCGGGTCCTCCAGGTAGATCTCACGAAACGCGGTCGCGAATTCGTACGTGATCGCGACGTGGGCGTCGCTCTGGAAGATCTGAAAGGGGAAGGGCATGTACGTCGCCCGCGGCACCCCGGGGAGGTAGCACTTGATCTCCGGATCCCGGTCGAGCCACTGCTCCCGGTTCTCGCCACGCGTTGCGAGTGCGTCGGGCAGATACGGGATGGTGCCACCCACGACCACTCCGTAACCCGATGGAACGGAGCCGACTGCGCCGAAGGCCAGAACCTCGTTGGCCGGAACCGGCACGACCGGACCTGGCTGCATCGCGAGCGCGGGACGCGCCGTGTGTGGCTCGATGTCCCAGTGCGCGTTGCCCATCGTTTGCCAGATCCCGTTCATGTCCGGGTGCCCGGCAGCGGTGCGAGGGATCTCGCGGGACTGGGCGGATATGATGACCGGGATCAGCCCCATCAACGCGAAGCCTGCGCATGCGACCCGGGTCAAGGATCGGGGGGTCAGAATGGTCGTCAATCGATGCTCCTGGGCTGTCGGGTCCAAGGCGCGGAATGTGTGGCACCTCTCAGCGTGCGGCCAGCGAAACCTCAGTGTGCGTCACCACGCACGCCGAAGACGAGCAGCACGTTTCCGGGCATCTGTCCGAACGCACCGTAGCCGCTGTTTACGAACACCAGACCGTTGGCGATGACCGGACCTGGTCCATCAATCGAGCCTCCTCGCGCGGCGATCCCGTTCACCGTTTCGAAGTCACGGACCGTGTCGAAGTCCCACAGAATGCGCCCATCGTCGGCGTCATGCGCTCGCATGTGGCCATCGAGCCCACCCGCGAAGACCACGCCCGGGATGACCGTCGGCGCAGCCGAGTTCGCCCGTGAACACCCGGGCCGGTCCGCGCAGGTGTGCTCCGGAGCCGGCACACTCCACACAACCTCACCGTTCATCAGGTCGAGAGCGAAGAGGCCGGGTGACCGCTCCATGTCCGGATTGACGCTCACGATCTCCCACCGACTATCGGCGTTGGCCGCGTACACCAGGCGCCCGTCCGTAGCCATACCCCAATGGATGCCCCCGAGCGCACTCCCACGACCGATCTGGGTTGACCAGAGCACGTCACCCTCGTTGTCAGGGTCGAGGGCCCAGACCGTGCCCGACTTCTGTCCGGCGACCAGAATCTCCTTCCCGTCAGGTCGCTCAACCAGAATCGGCGCCATGCCGAAATCCACGTCCGGCCCCGGGGGGGACGGACAGTTCTGCCGGTTTTGCGAGGATGCGCACGCCATCGTGAACGCGTCGTCTTCGGTCGCCTGAAAGATCCAGTCGAGTTCACCTGTGTTCAGGTCGAGTGCCAGGATCGCATCGCTCGTCTCGTTGGTCGGCCTCGAGAGGTTCTCTCCGGAGCCCGCATAGACGACACCACGTGCCACGTCGACCGTGGGACTCGACCAGACCGGGGCGCCGGACGGTGCCCAGAGCTGCGTGCCGATCGCGTTGGTGCCGGCTTCCTCGGGATACTCCGGGATCACGCGATGATACCAGAGGAGATCGCCCGTCGAGGTGTCGAGCGCTGCCACCGCGCCTGACGACGTGCAACACTCGTACCGCGGGTCTCCCGCTGCGACGACCTCACCCATGGTGGAGATCGGAACGATCAGCTTGTTCTGGTGGAGGACGGCGTGGCCGGTGTTGTTCGACTCGGGGTGCCAACCGACCCTTGTCTGCCAGAGCACCTCGCCCGACTCCGTGTCTACGGCGTATGCGGTTGTCCGGGCGTCCACGATGTAGGCGATCGATCGTCCGTCATCGTCCTCGCCCACGAGGACGCCGCCTCGGACGCCAGCCTCGGCTTCGAAGGTCCACTGTACGCAGCCGGTCGCGGCGTGGAGCGCGAAGACCGTACCAAACTGGTCGGCGACGATCGCGAGGTCGCCGACCACGGTCGGTTTGGTCCGGACCTGAGCTGCGCCGGGGAATCCGAACGCCCAGAGGAGTTCCAGGTCGTCGATCTGTTCGGCGGACAGCCCGGCTCGCTCCGCGGGCTGGAAGCCCGTGCCTTCCAGATCGGCACCGAAGCCCATCCATGCGACGTCGTTCACGTTGACGCGAGTCGGGCCCGCGTCAGCACAGTACGCGGACGCGGGAAGGACTTCTTCGGAGTAGGTCCGTCCCGTGAGGTATTCGCCGAGCATGATGCGTTGGGCCGCCGAGAGTTCCTCTGCCTCGGAACTCATGACTCCCCCTTCACCGAGCGCTGCGACGATCGCCCGAGGCGTCAGCTGCCTTAGCGAGAAGCGGTTCGGTGTGCGTCCGCTCTGAGCTCCACTGTGGCACTCGGCGCACGCAGTCCGGAAGAGGTCTGCGGCTTCCTGGGCGACGGTCTCCGTCGGCATGACGGCGGCCGACAGGGCCGCAGCCGCGACGAACGGAAGGAGGCGAGGAAATGTGCTGTAGGTCATGCCGAAGAATCCGCATGGAGTGTTGAACATGGTGCCGATCCTACCGTACAGCCCGGAGCTTCGGACGTCACGCGATGTCCGCCGCGGGGACGCTCTGTGTCTGGGGTTACCGAGACGTCAGGGAACGAACGAGTCCTCTGCACGCAATGTGCAGGCGAAGCCGGCCAACAGATCAGCGGCTGCGTCCAGATCCGAGAACGCGATGGTCTCGACCGCGCTGTGCATGTAGCGGTTGGGGAGCTGCACCAGGCCGGTCGCGACACCCGCCCGGGTGACCTGCAGGGAGTTGGCGTCGTTCGGCGCTGCACGTCCGAGGGCCGCGACCTGGAACGGAATCTCGTCCGATGTCGCGACGTCTTCGAGTCGCGTACCGACCCGTGGGTTGATGTTCGGTCCACGTACAATGACCGGCCCCCCGCCCAGGTCAATCACGCCGCGTTGCCGTTTGTCTATGCCCGGGCAGTCAGTCGCGTGGGTGACGTCGACCGCGATGGCGACCTGGGGGTCGATCCCATACGCGGCGGTGCGCGCCCCGCGCAGCCCGATCTCCTCCTGGACTGTGGAGGCGACGACCAGCTTGCATGAGACACCCTTCGCGGCCGCACGGCGCATCGCCTCGAACACGACCCAGACTCCGGTGCGGTTGTCCATGGCCGGAGCGTTTGCGAGCCCGTTGCGCATCTCCTGGATGCCGAGTTGTACTGTTACAGCATCTCCGATGGCCACGACTGAGGCCGCGTCGTCTCGATCGGCCGCACCGATATCAACCCACATGTCCTTCGGGTCGACGACCCGTTTCTTCTCGTCCTCCGTCAGAAGGTGGATCGCCTTTCGCGAAATGACCCCATGGATGGGAGCACCGCTTGTCCAGACTGTGACGCGCTGGCCCACGAGCTGCTGCGGGTCCCAGCCACCGACGGTCTGGAAGAAGAGGTATCCCGTCTCGTCGATGTGCGACACGATCATGCCAAGCTGATCGCAGTGCCCGTCGAGCATGAGCGTAGGGGCGCCGTCCGAGTTCAGCGTAGCGATCACGTTGCCGTGAAGATCTGTGTCGATCTCGTCGGCGAATGAGGACACGTAGTCACGCACGATCTGCTGAACGGCTTGCTCGTATCCCGACACGCCGGGGGTGGAAAGGAGCGTGTCGAGGAATGAGCGGGCGGACGATTCCATGGGTCAGTGTTCAAGAGGACGAGGCGCGCTTGTCGGCCGTGTCGCGGTGAGGATATCTGCCGGGCACGTAAGTCACAAAGACGGTTTGAGGGCCCGGAACGTCGAACAGGCCGGAGCCTGGCCTGGAGCCCTGACGGATTCGTCTTCCCGCCCTGAGTCTGCGAGAGTCGCGGTGCTCCAGTCGACCGCGCCTGAGCGGAGCGCGGGAGGCCGTCGAAAATCCCCGCACTTCTCTCAGCTCAGTTCGCACTCACCCAGTCGTCAAGGAACTGCTCAGCGCACAGGGTGCCCAGCGTGAACATGACATGCATCTGTTGCATGCTGAACGATCCAACCCATGAGCGGATCCAGCTGACCACGGGAGCGCCGTCCTCACCGGGTTGCTCCAGCTGTGTCCGGAGACCGTAGATGATCTGCCCCGGCTCGTAGAACGTATCGACGTGGCACGTGACGGTGCTGGGCGCTCCCTCGAGAGCGCTGGGCGCCGCCTCTGCCTCGGAGATCGTCTCCTTGAACGTCATGAGAAGTGCTTGCCGGAACTGATCGCCGGTCGCACCACCCGCGTCCATCGTGATCGCTTCGTCCCACGTAGCGGAGACGCGAACATCCACGGTGGTCACCCCGGACAGGCGGCTGACGTCCTCGACGGACTGGGCGTCTGCCGATGGCGCGGCGAGAAGAGTCGCCGCGAGAGGGATGGCCGAGAGGATCTGAAGTCGCATGACAGACGGTCAGGATGAGAGGGACTGGCCGTACTTACCCGCCACGCTCCGAGGGTTTCCCACCGCCTCATGTCTTGCTGAGGAGGAGCACGCCGGGGAAGTTCTGTGCCGCATCCCCAATGGAGACGCCCAGATGCAGTACTCGTCCAGCCGTAGATCCGGTCCTCGTTCGGTTTCCGATCCGCACTCGGTGGTGATCGTTCTCGCACTTCTGTTCACCGTGTGGCCCACTGCCGATGTGCGGGCTCAGGATATACCCGTGGATCCGATCGCCTTCGAGTCCATGCAGTGGCGTGGAATCGGACCGTTCCGGGGTGGACGATCCGTGGCATCCACCGGAGTGGTCGGGGACCCACTGACGTACTACATGGGCACGGTCGGTGGCGGTGTCTGGAAGACCACCGACGCGGGCACGACGTGGCGCAACGTGTCCGACGGCCATCTCATGACCTCGTCCGTGGGCGCGATCGCCGTCGCCGAGTCCGATCCGAATGTCGTGTATGTCGGCATGGGGGAGCACGCGATTCGTGGCGTCATGACGTCTCACGGGGACGGCGTGTACCGGTCGACCGATGCGGGGCGGACCTGGACTCATCTCGGGCTGGATCGAACGCGTTCGATCTCACGGATCCGGGTGCACCCGAATGATCCGGATCTGGTCTACGTCGCGGCGCAGGGTGCGCCGTACGGGGCGAACCCCGAGCGCGGCATCTATCGCTCGGAGGACGGTGGCCAGAGCTGGGAGCTCATCCTCACCGTCGACGAAGACTCGGGCGCGTCTGATCTCGCGATGGATATGACGAACCCGCGAATACTCTATGCCTCCTTCTGGGATCACCGTCGTCTTCCGTGGCAGGTCGTCAGCGGCGGGCCGGGGAGCGGGTTCTGGAAGTCTACGGACGGCGGCGACAGCTGGACCGAGATCAACACCGGGCTGCCCGAACTGATGGGGAAGACGTCCATCGACGTATCCCGTGCAGACCCGGATCGACTCTTCGCCATGGTGGAGGCTGATCCCGGCGGTGGGCTGTTCCGTTCGGACGACGCAGGGGCCTCGTGGCAGCTCATGAGCGACGACTGGACGATCCGCGCGCGTGCCTGGTATTACATCGAGGTTTACGCAGACCCTCTCGATGAAGAGACCGTCTACGTCCTCAACGCACCGATGATGAAGTCGATCGACGGGGGGCGGACGTTCACGAACGTGCGCGTCCTGCACGGTGATACGCACGACCTCTGGATCAATCCGGATGACAACGAGGTCATGATCAACGCGAACGACGGCGGGGCGCACGTGTCGTTCAACGCCGGGGGGTCGTGGTCCAGCATTTCGAACCAGCCGACCGCGCAGTTCTACCGCGTCAATGTCGACAACCGCTTCCCGTACCACATCTACGGCGGTCAGCAGGACAACAGCGCGATCGCGATCGCCAGTCGTGGACAGGGCGGGGTGACGTGGAAGGACTGGTACTCGATCGCCGGGTGCGAGAGCGCTAGGCCGGCCTTCGATCGCGACGACCCGCGCTTCGTTTATGCCGGTTGCTACATGGGCATCATCGGCGAGTGGGATCATCAGACCAGTTCGCAGCGTGATGTCGCGGCATATCCGGTCATGCCGGCTGCCCTGCAGGGACGCGAGATGAAGTACCGATACAACTGGTCCGCGCCGATTGTGGTCTCGCAACACTCACCCAACGTCATCTATCACGCATCGAACCATGTCGTTCGGTCGCGTGATCGTGGGATGACGTGGGACGAGATCAGTCCCGATCTGACGCGAGACGAGGACGACAAGCAGGGCTACGGTGGTGGCCCGATCACCAACGAGGGAGCAGGTGGGGAGATCTACGGGACGCTCTACGCGCTTACGGAGTCACCGCATGAGGAGGGGGTGATCTGGACCGGCAGCGACGATGGCCTCGTCCACATCACACGAGATGGCGGCTCCTCGTGGCAGAACGTCACGCCCGCTGGATGGGGCGAGGTCATGGTCAACGAGATCGCCGTGTCCCCGCATGATCCAGCGACCGCGTACGCAGCGATCAACCGCTACAAGTTCAACGACTTCACGCCCATGGCGTACGTCACCTACGACTATGGCGAGAGCTGGGAGGAGATCTCCGAGGGCTTCGAGGCTGAGGCGTGGGTGCATGTGGTCAGAGAGGACCCGAGGACGCCCGGCCTGCTCTACGCCGGAACTGAACTGGGCATGTACGTCTCGTTCAACGCGGGTGGGCTGTGGCAGTCGCTGCAGTTGAATCTCCCGAATACGCCGATCAACGACCTGATCGTGCAGGCTCGCGACAACGATCTGGTCGTGGCCACGTCGGGTCGCAGTTTCTGGATTCTGGATGACCTTTCGCCGCTGCAGCAGGCGATGAGTCGGCAGGACTTCGAAGGCGGTGACCACTACCTCTACGAGCCGCGCGGCACCTACCGGCTCGCAGGGGGCGGCGGGTTTGGTGGGGGTGGGGAAGGGCAAAACGGCCCAAGTGGCGCGGTGATGGACGTCCTGCTTGGCGAGGTGTCTGAAGACCAGGCCGTCACGATCACGATCAGGACGCCGGCCGGTGATGTGGTTCGCACGCTTTCGACGCAGACGGACGAGGACGTCAGCCCCGGCGCGCAGCCACTTCAGCTCGAGCCGGGCCACAACCGGATTGTCTGGAACCTGCGTCACGAGAACATCCCGAACATCCCGGGCGCATACGTGTTCGGGTCGCTCCAGGGGCGGCGCGTCGTGCCCGGTGACTACACCGTCGAGCTCAGCATCGGCGATTGGACGATGGAGCGCCTGCTCGAGGTCCGCATGGACCCGCGCGTAGACGCAACGCTCCAGGACTACATCGCACAGGACGCCTTCGTGGCCGAGGTGGCATCGGAGCTGACCGCGATCCACCGGGCCGTGAGCCGTAACAACGACGTGAAGGCCCAGATCGAGACGCTGCTCGAACGTGGGGCGGACGACCCTGATGCGGCCGAGGTACTCGACGAGGGAGCACTGCTGACGGGCGCCCTCGAGACGGTGGCAGACTCGCTGTATCAGAGGCGGACCGTCGACGGTCAGACCGTCATCAACTTCCCTACCCGGCTCAAGTTCCAGTACGTGTTCCTGCACGGGAATGCCGACGGTGCGGAAACGGGCGTGAGCATGGGCTCACGCGATGTGCTCACTGACCTGCGCGCTCGGTGGACGGTGCATCAGAGGACGAACGACGAGCTGATGGGTCCGCGACTCGATGCATTCAACCGCCTCGTGCAGGAGGCCGGGTTCTCGATCATCATCGCGCCGCCACGGCCGAGGAGGCCCGTATCGTGAGGATCGCAATACTGTTTGGTGTGATGGCATTCGGCGCGACTCCCGTCGTCGCACAGGATGCGCGCCCGGAGGACGTGTCCTCCGTCGAGGCCATCATCGAGGCCTACTACGACGTGATCTCGGGGCCGGCAGGTGAGGCGGCCGATGTGGACCGCGATCGATCACTGCATCATCCGGACGCGTGGGTGGCGATCGCGGGGACAGACCAGAGCGGGCGCCCAGGCGTGAACGTCATGTCCCTGGACGATTATCATGGGGACGACGGACCCAGGGTTGAGCCCTTCTACGAGTGGGAGACGGATCGCGTCGTCTCGCGGTCCGGCAACATGGTGCACGTTTGGAGTTCGTACGCGTCGGCGCGGACACCGGAAGGTGAGCCGTTCGACACCGGCACGAATAGCATCACGCTGTTCTGGGACGGAAATCGGTGGTGGGTGATGGGTTGGATGTTCGACCGGACGGCGAACTAGCGCGGCACGACCTCTCCCACGCGCCGGAATCCTTCCTCGATTCGATCGAGGTCGTTCACGAGGGGTCCGTACGAGATGCGGACTCCGTTCGTGAGGGACGTGCCAAAGCCACTGCCTGGCACGAAGATCACGCCGGTCTTCGGCAGGACGTCACGAACGAAGTCGTCCCCGTCACGCCCCACGTCCATGACCGTGTAGAGGCCTCCCTCCGGGTCGAGTCGTGGCATCCCGAGATACCGGTCAATGCACTCGACGGTATGGCGGCCGGCCTGGGCGTAGAGCCTGTTCGTCTCGTCCATGTACGCCTCGAGTGACCCGTCGGGCAGGGCCCGCTCCAGGTACGCAGCGAGCGCGTGCTGATGAACGCTGTCCGGACAGAGTGCCGTACTCTGCTGGACGACCTCGAGTGCGTCGATCACGTGGGGTGCAGCCTCGACCCATCCCAGTCGGCGGCCGAGCCCGCGACACCACTTCGAGTTGGAGTGAAGCCGGATCAGGTTCGGGTGCGTCGCGGGGCTCGCTGAGAAGTGCTTCGGGAGCGTGTCGGCAAAGCACTGCGCCCGATACGCGAAGTCGACGACGACGAAGCATCCCGCCCGCTCTGCGATCGCGAGTAGATCGTCGAAGACGTCGTCCCGGATGAGCTGACTGGTCGGATTGTCCGGCGAGGAGAAGAGCATGAGCCGGGGCTGATGTGTGGTCACAAGCGCTTCGAAGGCCTCCACAACGGCGGCCGCGTCGGGCATGAACGCCCAGGTATCGGCGTCGAACACGGGAAGCCACAAGATCTCCGTCCCCTCGGGCCCGAGGTTCAGCTGGGGGCCGTAGTTGGCGTAGGACGGATCGAAGAGGACGACTCGATCGCCTGGGTCGAGTAGCGCCGTGAAGAGTGTGTGCGTGAGCTGGGTGGAGCTGCCACCAACGAGCAGGTGTTCGTCGGCAAGTCCTGGGGTGCCGTAGAGCGCTGCGTCGACGGCAAGCAGGGCGTCCCTGAGTCGCGGGAGGCCGCGCGTGGGGGAGTAGGCGCCTAGCTCGTGGAAAAGGGTCGGGTCATCGGCGACGACGGCATATTCTCGTCGAAGCGCTTCGGGTGCTTCGTGGTTCACCCAGCCGCCTGCGAAAGAGATCACGTCGTCCGGATCCAGCCCCATGGCGACGATGTTGCGGCGGTCGGCAAGCTTCATGATTTCGCGGATGGGCGACTTCTTGAGCTGACCTTCACGAAGGCGGCGGGCAACGGCTGGAGCGGCCATGGGGGTGCGGTTAGGTGGCGTGTGAGGTGCGCAGAGGATCACCTCTGGAACGGGGTAAGGCCGCCCCAGGCTCTGTATGATCGGGGGTATTGTACAGCCGTCTCGACTGCTCGACGAGGACGACTTCGCATCGTCTCCACGGGTCCACGGGGCGCATATGCTCACCGTTCGGCGTGAGGGATCAGGGCAGGTCTGCGCTCGGCCATCTGGCGGGCGGGCTCTCCAACCCCGAGGTTCGGCCCATGGAGGTACGCCCGATGATCCAGATTGCCCGGCCGCTCTCGTGCGCGGCCCTCTTGTTGTTGAGTGTTCTCGCCTTGGCCATGCCGGCCGAGGCGCAGCGCCGCGTCGCACCCGACTCTCTTCGCATGATTCAGCAGATCGAACCGCTGCACGGGCCCCGTGGCACCGTGGTCACCGTGTACACGGAGAATCTGCCGCTGCAGGCGAGGGTCCACGTTGGTGTGGGCGCGACCCGGACCGGCTTCGAGGCCCTCGCTGAAGGAGAGCAGGGCATGTGGGGTGAGGTCTCCGGTACCATCAACATCCCCGAAACCGCACCCTACGACCGTGCGCTGATGATTGTCGCATTCGACGCAATCTTCGCACCGATCGGGCTCTCGGATCCGTTCCATGTTACGCGCCCCGACGGGACGCTGGATCGAACGGGGCGGATCACCGACGAGGGCGTCGAGTGCCTCGCGATGCGAGACGGCGACGAATTTCTCTACACACTGGTCGGGAATACGGAGGGGCTGTCTGCCGGTGATCCGATCGTCGTGACGGCACGGATGGTGGAGATGAGCAGCTGCCAGCAGGGCACAACGCTCGAGGTCATCGAAGCCCGCCCGCCGGCGTCGTGACGAAGAAGCTCCCCACGCTCAACCGCTACAGCGCACGTATTACCCAGGAGCCCGCTCAGGCGAGCGCCCGAGCCATGCTGCACGCGACGGGCCTGTCTGCGGATGACCTCGAAAAGCCTCAGGCGGGGATCGCCTCGATGTGGTGGGAGGGCAATCCGTGCAACATGCACCTGCTCGACCTGGCAGCCGAGATCGCAGAGGGCGTTCGGGAAGCCGGGATCGTCCCGATGCGCTTCAATACCATCGGGGTGAGTGACGGGATTTCGATGGGCACGGACGGCATGAGCTTCTCTCTGCCGTCGCGGGACCTGATCGCGGATTCGATCGAGACGGTCGTGAGCGCGCAGTGGTACGACGGAGTCATCACGATCCCAGGCTGCGACAAGAACATGCCCGGTTCGCTCATGGCGATGGCCCGCTTGAATCGCCCGGGACTCATGGTGTACGGCGGCACGATCGCACCGGGCCACCTCGACGGTAAGCCGCTCGACATCGTCAGTGCATTCGAGGCGTACGGTCAGCTCATGGCCGGATCCATCGACGAGGAGCGTTTCGACGCCGTGATCCAGCACGCCTGCCCGGGACCGGGAGCGTGCGGCGGTATGTACACGGCCAACACGATGGCGAGTGCAGCTGAGGCACTCGGAATGACGCTCCCCTACAGTTCGTCCACGCCTGCGGCTACGAAGCGGAAGAGCGACGAGTGCCAGCGCGCAGGGGCGGCACTGCTCCACCTGCTGGACAAGCGCGTCACTCCACGGGACATCATGACGCGCGCTGCGTTCGAGAACGCCATGGTGCTGGTCACGATCCTCGGCGGCTCCACGAACGCGGTCCTGCATCTCCTGGCGATCGCACACGCAGCGGATGTGCGGCTCACGCTCGATGACTTCCAGGCGGTCAGTGACCGCACGCCGTACCTCGCTGACCTGAAGCCGAGCGGCCGCTATGTCATGGAGGACCTCGACAGGGTCGGGGGTGTGCCGGCGGTCATGCGGATGCTGCTCGACGCCGCCTTGATCGACGGATCCTGCCTCACAGTTACGGGCAGAACGGTCGCTGAGAACCTTGCCGGCGTGGAGCCGCTGGGAGCGGAACAGGACGTGGTGCGGCCGATCAGCGATCCGATCAAGCCTACCGGGCACCTGCGGATACTCAGGGGTTCGCTCGCTCCCGACGGTGCGGTAGCGAAGATCACGGGCAAAGAGGGATTGACCTTTTCCGGCCCTGCTCGCGTCTTCGACCGGGAGGAGGCGGCGCTGTGGGCGCTCGAGCGAAACGAGGTCCGCGGTGGCGACGTGATCGTGATCCGGTACGAAGGTCCCAGGGGCGGGCCCGGCATGCCCGAGATGCTCACGATTACCTCTGCGATCGTGGGGGCCGGGCTCGGCTCAGAGGTCGCTCTGGTGACCGACGGCAGATTCTCCGGGGGCAGCCATGGCTTCGTGATCGGACACGTGACCCCGGAGGCCCAGAACGGCGGACCGATTGCAC
Source organism: Longimicrobiales bacterium (assembly GCA_022428035.1). Lineage (GTDB taxonomy): Bacteria > Gemmatimonadota > Gemmatimonadetes > Longimicrobiales > Gaopeijiaceae > UBA2589. The sequence goes on along the minus strand of JAKMDG010000009.1, from coordinate 2,333 downwards.
TGATTGAAGATGGCGACCAGATCATGATCGACGCCGAGTCGAATCAGATCAGCTGGGGAGTCGACCCTGAAGAGGCCGAGCGTCGTCTCTTGGCCTGGGTGGAGCCGCCGCTGGCTGCCGAACGAGGCGTTCTGCTGCGCTACATCCGATCCGTGTCTTCGGCGTCCCTGGGCTGCGTGACCGACGCGTGAGGGTCGTCGTCGTGGGGGCCGGAGGGCTGGGGAGCTATGTGGGCGCGGTGATGGCGCAGGCCGGGCATGACGTCACCCTTGTCGTGCGGGGCGCGCATCGAACTGCGATCGAGGCGAACGGGCTCCAGGTACGTAGCCATGCCGGTGATTTCCAGGTGGAGGTCCGTTGTGTGGGATCAGCCCGCGAGGTCGAGGGCGCTGATCTGGCACTCCTGGTTACGAAAACCTTCTCACTCGATCAGGTCGCCGATCAGCTGTCCCATCTGGCGGCACGAGGCGCACATATCGTCTCTCTCCTCAATGGGGTCACTGCCGCCGATCGCATAGAGGCGTACGGCATCCCCAGGGATACCCTGGCCGATGGCGTCGCTTATATGACCTCGTTTCGGGTCGAGCCCGGCGTGGTCGAGCGGAAGGCCTCTCACCAGCGCATCGTACTCGATGCCACAGCGGGTCCGGTCGGCCGAGTCCGGCAGGCGTTCGACGGCACGCTCGTGGCGATCGAGATGGTCGACGATATCCAGGTCGAGCTGTGGGAGAAGATGGCGGTCGTCTGCTCGCTTTCCGTGCTATGCGCGCTTGGCGAACGAAACATGGGATCGGTCCGCGGCCATCCCTTCGGAGTGGATCTACAGAGGCTGGCGATCGCGGAGGTACTGGATGTCGGCCGCGCGAGTGGCGTGGTGATTCCACCAGAAACAGACGCAAAGATCGACGCGACGCTCGATCGCTTTCCCGACGACTTTTTTCCCAGCGTCATCCACGACCTGAACCAGGGACGTCGCACAGAGATGTGCGACCTAGGCGAGCAGATCTCCCGGCTCGGCCGTACGCATGGCGTCCCGACGCCGCTGCACGACGCAGGGACGCTGATCGTTCAGCTCGCGGAGGCAGCACACGAGCGGGGCAGCGAGTAGCCGGTCGCTGCGGTTACCGCGCCCGAGCGATGGGCGGCGTGCTGTCGGGGGGTCTGCGGTGCAGCGTCGCCTGTTCGTAGGCGTACGCGATCTCGATCATCGTCCCCTCGGCGAACGCTCGTCCGAAGATCTGCAGACCCGAGGGCAGTCCGCCCGATACGACACCCATGGGCACGTTGAACGCAGGGAAGCCCGCAGGCGGTGAGAGCGTGCCGCTGTTCGCCCCGTATGTGGTGTTCAGGTCCCCGATGAGCCGCGCCGGATAGTTGTAGGTCGGGTACACCAGCACGTCGACTCCTGCGGAGTCCATCGCCGCGGTGACTGCTGCCCCCAGGTCGAGCGTCACCTCCACCCACTCGTCCCAGTCTTCGTGCTCCCAGGGCGCTCCCTTCCACTCCTCGTCGACCGCGCTTTGCAGTGATGACCGAAGCCAGGGGTGGAAGTCTCCAGACTCCAGGATCTCTTCCATGGTCGATCTCGGCGCTTCGGGGCGCGTCGCCAGGTAGGCGTCGAAGTCGTACCGGAAGCGTGGCACGCTGGGGAAGGCACCTCGGAGTGAGTCCAGCTGCGGGATGTCGATACTGTCGACGATCGTCGCACCTGCGGTCTGCATATCGAGCAATGCCTCTTCGAGAAGGGCGAGGACTTCCGGATGCACCCTGGTCGGCTCACGCTCCTGCTGCTGCTCCTGGGTAGAGCTGGCGGCCTGAGCTGATGCCTGGTCCTCGGTGTCGCCCTGATTCTCGCCTTCGTCCTGCTCCACCGGTGTGGGCTCCGGCCCTGTCTGCTCCGCGTCGGCGACTTCGAAGAATCGCCGAAGAACCCCGATGCGCTTTCCCTGCAGCCCGTCCGCACGAAGAAACTGCAGGTATCCGTCAGGCCGCATGTCATTGCCCCGGGCGGTCACGGTATCGGCCTCATCGTAGCCGACGATGACCTCGAGCACCCGGACTGCGTCCTCCACGGAGCGCGCCATTGGCCCGCCGACGTCGCGCCCGCCGTTCAGGGGAGCGATACCGTCCCGGCTGGAGAGTCCCATAGTAGGCCGAAAGCCGACCAGGGCCTGATGGGACGAGGGCCCCCGGATCGAGGAGCCCGTGTCCGTGCCCAGGCCCACCGTGCCGAGGTTCGCCGCGATTGCCGCCGCCGTGCCGCCACTGGAGCCCGCCGTCACACGACGAGTGTCGTACGGGTTTCGGGAGAAGCCGGGTAGAACCGACGATAC
>JAKMDG010000544.1 GCA_022428035.1 Longimicrobiales bacterium | reverse complement strand
CGGGTGCAGCGTTCGACCTTGACACCGGCCTCGTAAAGCAGGACGTCGTCGATCTCAGCTGGGGTCTTCGTGACGAACAGGTTCTGCAGGCGCTTCGGCCGCCCTACACCACGGTCTCGCTGACGGTCAACGGCGTCGAGGTCGCGAACGCGACCTTGTTCGGTGACCCGAACGTCGACTGGGGAACGGGAATCGTCGTCGCGCTCGAAGACGAGTCGCCCCCGATCAACACGCAAGAAGTTCTTGCGCAGTTCGTGGGCTCCTCTCAGGCCTTCGTGGAGGCGCCGACCTTCATCAACCGCTCCCTGTCTGACGGAGCCTTCTCTGCCGAGCTGATCTTCCCGGCGGTCGACTTGAGTGCCTTCAATGTCGACTTCGGGGCTTCGGTCACGGGGAATGAGGCGGCGTTGGTATCCCAGGGCATCACGTTGCGAATCCAGGAAGTCATGCCGTTCGCTCCGGCCTCGGTCGCGCACACCAATGGCATCTTCCTGCCTCGCATCAAGAGCCGGGTGTTGGCCGGAGCCACCAGCCAGACGGAAGTCGACCTGGTCTTCGAGCTCTCCGAGTCGGGTGAATCTGCCCTGCTCAGCGGCCTCGCGTATGCGGTCCTGGAGGTTCCTGGCCTCGGCGTCGGCGAAGTCGATCGCTGGACCCTGTTCGGGGACAGCCAGGCGAGCCCCCAAGACGTCGTGGTTCTGAACCATACGGCCCAGCACGCGGCAGCCATGGCTCTCGTAGAGGCGCAGATGGCGGGTGATGCCGCTGCAATCGTCGAAGCGACGGCCGCCCTGACGGAGGCGAACCACGCTGCGGCGATCCATCGGACTCAGAACGTTCCGGGCGGACCGGCGTCTATCCTCGCAGATAGCGGCCTTCCGCACGCGAACTTCATCGGCTCTGGACGTGCTCTCGGAGTCCTCCAGTTCTTCAACGAGTCCAGAGTGGGTGAGGCCCGATTCGGGTTCAGCATTGGCGGCGTGCCGCTCGATCTGTTCCTCAATCACGGCTTCAACACGCCGATCCTCGAAGGAGACGTGAGCCTCGTCGACCGGATCGCTCTCTACTTCTTCAATGAGATGGGGAGTGCGATCGGGATCTTCGTTCCGGAGATCGTGGCGGAAATCGATCCGCTGACTGGCCTCGTGAGCGAAGACACGGTCAGCGTGAGCTGGTCGATGCGAGGCGAGGAAGTGCTTCCGCTGGTTCCTGGAGTGAGCATCGTTTCGCTGGTCGTCGACGGCGAGGCCATCGAGTCGATCGTTCTGACTGGAAATTCCATGCAGAACGACGCGCTCGGCGTGCTCGAGATTCCGGCTCGGCTGACCAACGTGAACTCCGATCCCAACCAGATCGACGTCGCAGCGGTCCTCGCCGCGACACTGGTCGGAAACACCGAAGGTGCTTCGGTCGCCTCTGCAGTCATGCATCAGACGATCGCGGCGACCCTCGATGCCGACAGTGACGGGATCTTCGGAGCCTCGGACGCTTGCCCCTTCGATCCGCAGAACGATGTGGATGGGGACGGAGTCTGTGGCGACGTGGACAACTGTCCGCTGACCGCGAATGCGGACCAGCTCGATACGGACGGTGACGGAGTGGGTGACGGATGCGACAACTGTCGCTATGTCGCGAACGGTCCGACGTCGCTAGACGCCGGTGGTCAGAGCCAGAGGGACTCTGATGGCGACGGCTACGGCAACGTGTGCGACGCCGACTTCAACAACGACGGAGTGGTCAACTACGGAGACCTGAACATCCTGCAGACCGAGATGTTCAGTAGCGAGGCTACCCACACCGACATGAACGGCGATGGCGTCTGCAACATGTTGGAGCTTGGGGTCTTCCAGATGTACTTCGGAGGGGAGGTCGGTGCGCAGCCTTGACCGATGATTCGGTAAGAGGTTCAGCACGAGTTAAACACTGAACAGGCCAAGAAAGGAGCACCGCTCCTGCCGCCCTGTAGCCCCGATCCGGGGTTACAGGGCGGTTTTTTTTTGGGGCGCAGGCATAGCCGCGGGGCGGTTTCGCGATTGGAAGCGTTCGGAGATCTCGTGGGAGAATGATGAGGCGGGGCGGACTTTTCCTTGAGATGGTCTCAGCGGCTCTCTTCGAGCGCGGCGGATCTGGGCCGCTCCAGGTCGAGAAGTTCCGCCACCTCGCTTCCGGCGGTCGCGTAGCGGATGTCTTTGATCTCGAGGTCTTCGAGGAAGAGGAGGGTCACCTGGCCGCCCTTGCTCGGGTACCGCTTCGTCTTGATGGGCTCGCTGTCCAGGAGGATGCTGTACTGCTTGAGGCGCATTCCCGGAACGACGAACAGGTTCTTGGCCATGAGAGGCGTTCGACTCAGGTCCGTGATGTAGGCGATCTTCTTCGAGGCGAGGGCGGATGCCTCTGTCTCGGCAAAGGCATCTTTCAGAATCTCGCTGGCGAAGCGATCTCGGACGAGGATGACGACCTTGGTCGATCGGCCGACCGATCCCGTTTCGCCGTGTTGATCCACGAGCTCGATCGCCTCGAGTCGATCCCCTACCTCGTAGAGATTCTCCGCCTCGGCGCCGAATCCTCCGATCAATGCGACGAGCAGTGCAGCGCTGTACGTAAGGCGTTTTTGCGCAGAGCGGAGGGACGGCGTTTCAAAATTCATTTTCTCGGTTCCTCTGAGTCGGGGATCGGGTCTGCGGTGTGGAGAGGAGCTGTCCATGGCGGGAGGCCGGCTCGGCAGCGCATTCGGATACCTACATCGGTTTCTCAGAGCTTTCCTTTAAATGGGCAGAAGAGGGCAATTCGAGAGCAAATGCTCTTCTTGTTTCCTGCTTCCTTCTCAAGATTGATCGAGAGATCGACGACGCGGTCTGCATACAGGCGCATCTCCATGATTCACCGTCGTGAGTTTCAGGGAGAAGCTCCATAACGGAGGCACGTGCCCCGAATTCGACGGGCAGGGCGCTTCTGGAGAGCCAAACCGTGAGCAGATTCTCCCGCCGCCACTTCCAGTACATCGCTGTCGTGGCGCTCTTTGCGAGCGTCTCGATCCTCGGGGCCTGCGATGGGGGCGATGAGGCCTCCCAGTCTGCGTCTCCGGCTGCCGGA
>JAKMDG010000530.1 GCA_022428035.1 Longimicrobiales bacterium | reverse complement strand
GCAGTTCGTCTTCCATGTTCACGAGCCGCTCGGACTCGGTCTGCCGGATACGCTGAACCGGGACACCCGTCCAACGGCCAACAATGAAGGCGATCTCATCCGTCGAGATCTCGGGGCGGTGCTGCTTGCGCTCCTCTTCCCAGGCTTCCCTGCGCTCCCGGATCTGCTGACTGAACTCTCGCTCCTCGTCACGCAGTTCGGCGGCACGCTCAAAATCCTGGTCGCCAATCGCGGCCTCCTTCCGCCCCGCGATCTCGGAGAGCTGCTCCTTGAGCTCCTCGACGTCGGCAGGCGGGACCTGGCTCGCGATCCGGGCGCGCGCGCCCGCCTCGTCGATCACGTCGATGGCCTTGTCGGGAAGAAACCGGTCCGTGATGTAGCGATCTGACAGCTTTGCCGCCTGTTCGAGAGCCTCGTCCGGGATCACCACCTTGTGGTGGGCTTCATAATGCCCACGGAGGCCCTTCAGGATCTCGACCGTCTCTTCGACCGCCGGAGGGTCGACGATGACAGGCTGGAAACGCCTCTCCAGGGCACCGTCCTTCTCGATGTACTTCCGATACTCGTTGAGGGTCGAGGCGCCGATGCACTGCAGCTCACCGCGTGCGAGGGCTGGCTTGAGCATGTTGGACGCGTCGATTGCGCCTTCGGCGGCGCCGGCGCCGACGAGGGTATGAAGCTCGTCGATGAACAGAATGACCGTCCTGCTCTGCTCGATCTCGTTCATGACCGCTTTCAGACGTTCCTCGAACTGGCCACGATACTTCGTACCGGCAATCACGGCCGCCATGTCCAGCGCGAGGACGCGGAAGCCTTTCAGCGCTTCGGTGACCTCACCCTCGGCGACGATCTGAGCGAGTCCCTCCACGATCGCCGTCTTTCCGACACCCGGCTCACCAATCAGAACCGGGTTGTTCTTCTTCCGTCGGCAGAGGATTTCCACCATGCGTTCGATCTCGTCAGCCCGGCCGATGGTCGGATCGAGCTTGTCCTGACGAGCGAGCTCCGTGAGGTCACGGCAGAAGTGATCGAGGGCCGGCGTCTTGGACTTCTTGTCGCCCTTCCCCGAAGACGAGCTGACTCCCGGAACCTCTTCACCGCCACCGATGCCCGCAGGCTCGGAGGGGGTAACGTCGGTTCCGAGCACTTTCAGAGTTTCGCTCCTGGCCTCATCGAGCGTGACGCCAAGCGAGTTCAGCACCTGCGCCGCGATGCCCTTCTCTTCACGCAGAAGGCCAAGGAGAAGATGCTCCGTGCCTACATAGGAGTGGTTGAACTCCCGCGCCTCGGCCATGGCGAATTCGAGGACTTTCTTGGCCCGCGACGTGTACGGCAGTTCACCAAGAGCGATCGTTGCCTTGCCCTTTCGTACCGATTCCTCGACGCGCTCGTGAATTTGCTCGAGGTCCACGCTGAGGTGTTGAAGCACGGCGGCGGCGACGCCCTCCCCCTCACGAATCAGGCCGAGCAGAATGTGCTCGGTACCCACGTAGTCGTGCTGAAGACGGATGGCCTCTTCTCGGGCCATTGCGAGAACCTTCCGGACTCTGTCGGTGAAGTTGTAATTCATGACCCGTCAGGGCTGGTCGGGTGAACGATCGTCGGCGGCCTCTTCAGTGTCGGCCGAGACGTCCCCCTCAGTGGCCAGAACACGACGCACAAACGTGGCGCGGTGTGCGTCGCGCTCCTCAGGAGATAAATCGCGGCCGGCCGCCTGATCCAGGTGTGCCGGCTGCGTAAAGATCATCAATTTGTTCAGCGTGTATACACGTAGGCCTCGGAGAAGGTTCAGGCTCATCCCCAGCCTTACGCCGGACAGATAATTCATCAACTCTTCGAACGTGAGCATCCGCGCGTAGCGCAGCGTTCCGTACGCTCGCCAGATCTTGTCCTCGGTCACACCAGGAGCATCTCGCAGCAGTACCTGCCGCGCATGTAGCTCCTTCTCGATGACGGTCCGGACCACACGATCGAGGTCCTCGACAAGGTCTTCTTCCGTGCGCCCGAGGGTCGTCTGGTTCGAGATCTGAAAGAAGTTCCCCACGACCTCCGAGCCCTCGCCATACAGGCCGCGGAAGGTGAGGCCAAGTTCACTCATGCCACGGAGCGCCTTGCTGATTTCTTTCGTCAAGACGAGCCCAGGCAGATGCATGAAGACAGATGCACGAAGACCGGAGCCGACATTCGTCGGGCAACTGGTCAGGAAGCCGAACTCAGGGTGGTAGGCGTACGGCAACTCACGGCCGAGCTCTTCGTCGAGTCGATCGACGATCCGCCACGCCTCAGAGATTCGCAGCCCGGACAGAAGGCTTTGCATCCGGAGGTGGTCCTCCTCGTTGACCATGACGCTGACCGGTTCCCGCCGGGCGAAGTGAACCGCTGTGCTGGTCACCGGCTCAGAGCCTTTCTCCCCGAGTAGATCACGAGTCACCAGCCTGCGCTCGTGCAGGACCTGTCGCGTCCTGCTAGGAACATCGGGCATCTCGAGCAGCGTCCCGCCCCTCAACATCTCCGAG
>JAKMDG010000506.1 GCA_022428035.1 Longimicrobiales bacterium | reverse complement strand
GAGCTTCCATGCGGAAGCGTCTCAGATCTATGACGCGCTGATCGATCGCCACGGCCTTCCGCCGGAATACGTCACCTATCTCGGCGAAAAGATCGACGTCGCGCCCGACATGATCTCCATGCGCTCGACCCGAGCGAACGTGCTTCAGCTCCTCGGAGAGATCGCTCAGGAGGCCGAGCCGCTCGACCGCCTCTTCGTGATCCTCATCGGTCATGGAACCACAGGCCGTGAAGAGCCTCAGTTCAACTTGCCGGGGCCTGACCTGGTGCCGTCGGACGTCACGCAGGGCCTGATGGCGTTCCCCACGCAGACGCTGGCCCTGGTCCACACAGGTACCGCCAGCGGCGGCTTCATTGCGCCGCTCTCCGGGCCGAATCGGATCCTGATCGCGGCGACACGGAACGAACGCCAACTCAACGCAACCGAGTTTGGGCAGTTCTTCGCGGCCGCGATCGCGGGGGATGACGCCGACCTCGACAAGGACGAGCGAGTCTCCCTGCTCGAGGCCTTCCTCTACACACGTCGCGAGGTCGAACGGCTCTACGAAGACGAGAATGAACTGCTGACCGAAAACGCGGTTCTCGACGACAACGGAGACGGGACACCCAGCCACGACGCTGGACTCAGCGGACCCGACGGCCCCCTCGCCGCGACGTTTCAGCTCGGAGGCATCTCGGGCACCGCGGCCCAGGTCCCCGATGATCCGGAACTGGCTCGACTCTACGAGCAGCGGAACGAAATCCAGGCGCAGATCGACGAAGTCCGGGCGCTGCGCGAGTCGATGACCGAGGATCAGTATCTCGACGCCATCGAGCCGTTCCTGATCCAGCTCGCGCTGAAGAACCGCGAGATCCGTGCGCTCGAGGGAGGCGGCTCTTGATGGTTCGTTCCTTCCGGCCCGCCCTTCTGCTGATGGCGCTGCTCCTCGCGGTGACGCCGGGGGGCCTGAGCGCCCAGGACGACGCGAGCGATCCACGCGCAGAGGCGAGGGGCCTGCTCAGGTCGGGTCACTACGCAGAAGCGATCGATGCGTACGCCGACATCGTCCGCGCTCAACCGGCTGCTTCGCTCGCACGAGCGTCGATGATGGAGGCGATGATCGCCACGGGTGCGTACGAGGATGCGATCGAGCTGGGCCAGGCGGCTCCGGAGCCTGCCCTCGTCGCACACCTGACGGGTGACGCGCTCAGGGCGATTGGGCAATTGGATGCAGCGGCTCAGGCATATCGCATGGGTGCAGCTTCTGGCGCCCGTGGGGAACTGACGGCTGAAGTCCGCCTCGCCGAGCTCATGTTCGAGCGCGGCGAGACCGACGAGGCAATGCGGCGTTTCGACGGCTTCATCGACGTATATAATGACGCGAACGGCAATCTCCCCTCGTGGGACCTCGTGGCAGTCGGCCGAGCCATGCGATACCTGGGTCGCGCGAACCCTGCATACTTCCAGGACGCCCTCAAGGCGTACGACGAAGCCTCCCGCTCTGATCCGACCTGGGCGGAGCCGTACGTCCTCATTGGCACGCTCTTTCTGGAGAAGTACGACAGCCCGGCGGCCAAGGAGGAATTCCAGACGGTCCTCGGGGAGAACCCGAACCACCCGGGTGCTCTGCTGGGTATGGCCGAGTCACTCACCTTCGACGGGGCCTCCGAGGCCAACGACTACTTCGAGCGCCTGCTCGACGTGAACCCGGTGCACGAGCGAGCCCACGCGCTCATCGCGATGCGGTACCTCCGCGGCGAGAATCACGGTGACGCGCGTGAGGCAGCTCAGACCTCACTCGACACGAACCCGAACTCACTCGCGGCGCTCACGGCCATCGCGGGCTCACATCTGCTCCTCGACGATCTCGCCTCGTTCCGGCGCGTCCGGGCGCAGGTGCTCGATCTCAATCCCCACTACGGCGCATTCGACACCGAGCTGGCCGAGCTGATGGTGATGACCCGGCGCTACAGCCACGCCGTCGAGCGTGCATCAGAGGCAATCGAGCTCGACTCTATCAACTGGGAGGCCTGGGGCATCCGGGGAATGAACCAGATGCGGCTCGGAGACATCGAGGACGGACGTGCCAGCCTCGAGCGAGCCTTCGCAGGTGACCCCTACAACCCGTGGTTCAAGAACAACCTGGACCTCGCGGACACCTTCGAGCGCTACCGGATCCACGAGACGGATCACTTCGAGCTGTTCCTGCACTCGACGGAAGACGAGCTGCTCGCGACATACCTCGCTCCGATCGCAGAGGAGGCGTACACCGCCCTCGCCGCACGCTACCAGTCCGAACCCGACCTGCCCGTCAGAGCCGAGCTGTATCCGAACAGTGCCGACTTCTCAGTGCGTACGCTCGGAGAAGCCGGTTTGGGTGCGCTGGGCGTCAGCTTCGGGCGGGTACTCGTCATGGACGCCCCGTCCGCGCGAGAAGTCGGTGACTACAACTGGGCGTCGGTGTTCTGGCACGAACTCGCCCACACCTTCCACCTCGCGCTATCGGACAACCGTGTGCCACGATGGTTCTCCGAGGGTCTCGCGGTGCACGAGCAAAGGAACGCGCGCCGGGGGTGGGGTCACCAGGCGAACATCGCATTCCTGATGTCGTTGCGTGACGACCGGTTGAAGAAGGTCTCCGAACTGAACGACGGGTTCATGAACCCGGACTACCCTCAGCAGGTGATTCACTCGTACTACCAGGCCTCGCTCGTCTTCCAGGTCATCGAGGAGCGCTACGGCTTCGACGTAATCCGCGAGATGCTCCAGGGCTACGCCGACGGTCGCACGACCGAGGAGTTGTTCGAGTCTCTTCTCGGAACGCCCATTACCGAATTCGACGACGAGTTCGACGACTACATGCGGGATCGCTTCGCGCGTCCACTTGCCGGTCTGATCCAGATCGCCGAGCCGCGTCCGGGTCCGGATGACATCGAAGCCATGGAGCGGTTCGTCCTCTCCCACCCCGGTGATCTCATTGGGCGACTGCAACTCGCGGTGCAGCTCTACCGGGCCGAGCGGTTCGACGAGTCCGAGCAGCACTTCCGCGCGACGCTGGAGATCTTCCCCGGCTTCGGTGGCGTTGATAGTCCGCTCTGGTTCATCGCACAGATCCAGCACAAACGAGGCGACCTGGCCGACGCAGCGCAGACCCTCACCCAGCTCACGGCCATTTCCGAGTCTCACTATCGAGGCATGATTACACATTCGGAGATCCTGGCCGAACTCGGCAGGCAACAGGAGAGCGCCGATGCGCTCGGTCGGGCTGTGCTCGTCTGGCCCTATGAAATGAGTCTGCACGAGCGCCTGGCCGAACTGCACTTCGAGCTCGGGAATGCTCCGCAGGCCGCGACCGAGCGTGCTGCGGTCCTCGCACTCGATCCGGTCGACCGTGCAGAAGCGCTCTATTTGCTGGCGGTTGCGCAGCGGGAGGCAGGGGAACCTGGTGAAGCGCGCCGTTCGGTCATGGGCGCGCTCAGCATCGCTCCGAACTACGAAGAGGCCCTCGAGTTCCTGCTCTCACTCAGGGGGACCGGTTCATGAGCATGAACACAGGGG
>JAKMDG010000487.1 GCA_022428035.1 Longimicrobiales bacterium | reverse complement strand
CCTGCCTGCTGCACAAGTCCGGACAGTGGTGCAAGAGCACCTGCCACCTGCCCCTCGGCGGTAAGAAAGACGGGCATGCACTCAAGAGCGCGACCACGTACCTTCGTCGCATCGGCATCGTTGCAGTCCTTGGCCTGCCCGAGGAGGACGACGACGGCAACGCTACCTCGGCAGTGGCTCGCAAGTCCGCGCCTGCTCCGAAGGCCAGCAAGGACGACGTGAAAATGTACTGCGACGAGCTTCGCCGTGCCGACCTGGACCCCAAGCTGTGCGCGTCCTTTATGAGCGACCACGGCCGTGCCCCGGCATCCGAGCTGTCGGGTGCCCAGCTTCATCAGCGCCTGACGTGGCTGGTCAACAATGCGTCGGCCGTCCGTAGCTGGGGCGAGAGCCGATGACTGTCGACCGTGTCACCACACTGGTGGGCATCGACCCCGGACCGCGCACGTCGGGGCTCGTCATCTACGACCTGCACGGTGTGCGGGACGGCGATGGTCGAGTCCGGTTCTCGGACAAGGCGGCGTCGTGGCAGACAGTGGAGCGCGAGCTCCGGTACCTGTCCGCCTCGATTCGTGCGGGCGAGGTGCTTGTCTGCTGCGAGCGGGTGGCACCAGGTCGCACCGGCTGGAGTCTCGTCCAGACCTCCGAGGTCATTGGGCGTGTGCTTCAGCTTGTGGATGACATCGGACGGGAAGCCCGCCTCGCCCGTCCGGCTCGACTCCTGACCCGGCGTGAGGTGCTGATGGCACTGCGCGTCTCGGGTCGGGGCGCCGAGCGCGACAAGCTGGTTCGTCACTGCCTGATGGAAATGCACGGGGGCGACCGCACCCAAAGCATTGGCGTCAAGGCAGACCCCGGTCCCCTGTATGGGATGGCATCCCATGCGTGGGCCGCCCTCGCGGTGGTGTGTGCCCACCGCATCATTCAACGAGAGGCCGATGAGCAGTCGGCTGCACACCGTTCCACCCTTCCTCCTGGAGACTCACATGTCCTTCTCGTCCATCCTTTCTGAGCTGCGTATCCCGCGCACCTTCACCGACGATGCGTTGTACCGGTCGTTCGCTGCCATGAACTGGTCGCGCCTCAAGCTGATGCGGGACGTGTCCCCCCGCACCCTGAAGCACGAGCTGGTGAACGGCCCGACCTTCACCGGCAATGCCGCAACGAGGTTCGGCAACCTCTGCCACACCGTCGCGCTCGAGGTCGACAAGGTCACCACCCGCTACCGCCTCGCAGTCGAGACCAACAAGCGCACCAAAGCCTACCGTCAGGAGGTGGCGGACGCCGAGGCCGATGGCGTCGAGCTGGTGACGCACGACGATATGGTTGCCGCCCAGCGGATGGCGCTGTCCTACCATGCCGGCATCGAGTCCCTGGCATCTTGCTACTCCAGCATGGAGCTGGAGGGTACCGAGCTTGGCATGGCCGCTGAGGTCGCAGCCGGCGACGGCCGGGTGGTCTTGAAGGGCAAGTACGATGCCCTCTACCGCACCGACCGGGGACTGCTGATGGTCGACTACAAGACCACCGCCAGCCCGTTGGCCGACCGTTCCCTGCAGACCATCATCGGACAGCGGGGCTACCACATCCAGCTCGCGATGTACCGGCTGCTGTACCGGTACCTCAACCGTGAACACGGCGAGACTCCCATCGACCTTGCATGGGTGTTCGTTTCGACGACCGCACCCCACGAGTACGTGGCTGTCGTCGCCTCCGATTCGATGTCAGACGTGGCCGACCATGAGCTTGAGCAGCTGCTTGAGCGGTACGAGCACTGCCTGCGCACCGATGTGTGGCCGGGGATTCACCCTGTCACAACCCTCGACCTGCTCCCGTGGCATCAGCCGTCCAGCATGGACAGGCCGGTCGACGCTCCCAACCCCCTCCCATTCTGACGGAGACTCCAATGCCAGCACATACGACAATCACCGCCCGCCTTGCTCGCGACCCTGAGCTGAAGACCACCGCCGGGGGCACCACCCTCTGCCGTCTCACCCTGCCGGTCGACACCGGCTACGGCGACAACAAGTCCACGACCTGGTGGACTGCCACCCTGTGGGGAAAGTCCGCTGAGACTGCTGCGCAACAC
>JAKMDG010000473.1 GCA_022428035.1 Longimicrobiales bacterium | reverse complement strand
TCCGGCTCATGCGTGCGACGAGTGCCTCCACGTATGTACCGGGCCACGGCCCCCTGGCCGATGCGATGGCGATCGATCGCTACATCGATCTTCTGGATGACATCGAGGTTGCGGCTCGTGGGGCGATGGATCGGGGAATCTCCGCTGAGCAGGCGGGTGACGAGTATCGCATGCCTGCTGGAATGACCGACTGGCACCGCTTCCAGCCGTCGTACTTCGCTACGGCGATCGGATCGTGGATGGAGGAGTTGGGCGACAGCTAGCCGCCCACTCGAGCTTCACGACCATCGCCGGGCGCATCCTCGCCAGAACGAGAACGGAGCCTGGGCATGCTTCTTCGAGCTGGTCCAGGGCGGCGCCGTGCAGCTGGCCTCCCTGTTCGAGCAGGAGGTGGTCAATGCCCGCATCGTTCCAGAGGGTGAGCTGCTCGTCGGGCGTGCCCCACATCGGCGCCTCCGGGTCGACGCTGCGAGGGTCGAAGCGCGTGCTTGGAGCGACGGTCCAGCCGCCATGGAGATGGAGCGCCGCCCAGTACTCCGGGGCACCCACCACCGCGTCGTCAGGGACGGTCTGCTTCATCGCCTCGACCGCCGCCGCCAGGTTCCCAGCGCGCAGGCGGTAGGGTGCGGTCGGCCATCCGTCCACCATCCGGTACGCAGTGATCGCCGCAAAGCCGAGGACCCATACCGTAGCCAACCCGATCACGATCTTATGGACAGCCTGTCCAGGAATTCGCTGAATCAGGCTCACCCCACCCACTGCGATGGCCGTCACCAGCATGGGATGCAACGGCACGAGCAGTCGGCGGTCCAGGTACGGCCAGAGCAGCAGCATCGCGAGGTAGCCGAGAATGAACCAGCCGAGGGGCGGGACGCGTCGGACCAGGATGATGGTCCCGAGGCCTGCGACCGCCAGCAGTGCGCCTCCGGCCGCCCACAGCGGAGTTCCGGTGAGTCCGGGCACCAGCAGCGCAATGGCTCTCCCGAACACACCGACAGTGTGAGAGGGCAGCTCGCCGAGGAAGCTGGCCGGAGCTGAGAAGATCTGGTCGGCGAGCCAGCCCTGGTACGGTCCGAGCAGGTCTCGCGCGCCCTCCGGGATTTGCGTGGTCTGGCTAGCCGACCAACGACCCCAGACGGTGATGAAGAGTAGGGCGGGCCCGGTTACGAACATCGCCGCGGCCAGCCGAGAAACGCTCGGACGCGAGGCGAGTATGGCCGCTGCGAAGGCGAGTACGAGCGCGAGCCCGGCGGACCGCGCCGCGACGACGGCAATCAGGATCAGTGCCGGGAGCGCGAGCGTCGACCAGACGCTTCCAGCCGCATGGGTGGCGTCTGTGGCGGGAGGACTACTGAGTCTGTCCATCGCGTGGGAGACACGCGACCATTGGCCCAGTGCCAGCACCACGAGCAAGATGAAGAGCGGCTCGGACAGAGGCAGAAGTGCGGTCCGTACGACGTCGGTCGATGCGAAGCCCAGGGCCGCGACGGCGACACTCAGGCGGACGGGAAGGTCGGCGCTGCGATGGAGAACGCGCCCGAACAACGCACCCGCGACAGCCAGGAGTCCGATGTTGAGGAACGTCGATACGAGTGTCGCCGGTCCGATTGATCGGGTGACGGTCCAGATTCCAGCCAGTGTCATCGGGTAGAGCGGTGGGAACTTCACCGCGGGCGGCGCCCCGACCACGCCTTCGTAGGTGAAGCCGTGGCCCCCCGCGAGCGCCTTCGCGATCAGCATGTAGGTGCCGTCATCGTGCCACACCCCTGCCGGTACGGGATACCACGAGGCGATCCCGACGCCGAACAGGGCGAGGCCAAGCAGGACCCATGGCTTGGTGTCCTCCGCGATCGCCCCATCATCGACCGCTGACGCTCCGCCTGCGGCGTCAGCCTGTCCCTCGTTCGCGCTCACGTGTGACCTATCCTTCCTCCCGGGCCTCGAGCGCGGCGTCGATCCGAGTGAGGATGTCCGCGAGGTGCGCGGTGGATACACGGTGTCCAATCCGTCGCTCGGCGGACTCGACCTCATCACGAAGGTCTACCAGCTGGGCGCGTATCAGAGGTCGGATATCAGAACGTGACAGGTCGGGCGCAGGGCCCTGGAAGGCGTTGCCCTGCGGCTGCTCACTCATCAGCTGTTCCATTCGCTCGAGATAGGCTCGCTGGAGCGCTCGGCGGTACCCGTTGATGGCAGAGGCTGTGTCGAGATCTTCCCAGACGGTCTCACGAACGTCATCGAGGAAGTCGATCAGGCGGTACGCGTTGTTCGGCTGGGTCGCCTCCATCTCGACCAGAATATCCATGCGTCGTGGATCGAGTACCCGATTGAGGATGGTCGCCTGACGTCGCTGAAGAGCTCGGAGTCCTCCTGTGGAGGGGCCGATCAGCTCGAGGATCGCCGGGTCGTTGAGCCAGATCGGGGCCTCGAAGACCTCACGACCAAGCCAGGCCACGGCCTCTTCCTGACGGCTTCGCGGGACGGCCTCGTACACCATCCCGCCCTGGTCCGCCGTCTTGAGGTCGACGTGCACGCCGCCGACTACGGTCAGGACGTGTCCGACGTATCGATTCCACTGACCGAGCGCCTCGCCGTAGATCTCGCGCAGATCCGCGTAGTCCTCCCCTGGTCGCGTGGTCCAGTCGACGAGATTCGGCACGATTCGCCTGAGATTGTCCATGCCGTATGAGCTGGACCGAACCGGATCATCACCCATGTCCTCGGTCTGGGCTCTTGGGTCTGTCACCCCGAGGCCACCCTGCGGCAGGTACTTGTACATACGGTCGTCCGCGCGCTCGACGATCCACGCATCGAGCGTGCCCAGCTCGTCCTCCGGTGCATCGGTTCCGGGGATCAAACGGTAGCCCCAGTTCACCGAGTACAGGTCGTACGGGCCGATGCGACGAAGGAAGTCCTCGGGACGGAGGCCGTCTTGTGGTTGAGCGATGTAGTTCTGACGGGCGTAATCCATAATCGTCGGCGCCACGCCCATCTGACTGGAAAACGTCTGGGAGCGAAGCGAATCGACCGGATAGGCTGACGACGCGACCATATTGTGGGGAAGCCCGATCGCATGCCCGATCTCGTGCGTAATGACCTGCTCCATCGCCTCTGCCATGAGCGACTCGTCGATCGGCAGGGCCCGAGCTCCGGGATTGGCTGCCCCTGTCTGGACCATCATCCAGTTGCGGTACGATCGCATATGGTTGTGATACCACACGATGTCGCTTTCGATGATCTCACCCGTTCGCGGGTCCGAGGTACTCGGCCCCTGTGCGTTCCGGGTCAGACTCGCCGACCAGCGCACGACCGAGTAGCGCACGTCTTCGGGATCCCACTCCGGATCCTCTTCGGGTGAAGGCGGGTCCAGGGCGCGCACCGCGTTCAGGAAGCCCGCCGCTTCGAAGGCACGATTCCAGTTCTCAACACCGTCGCGGACAGCTTCGCGCCACCGCTCTGGTGTAGCCGGGTCGATGTACCACGTGATCGGTGTGACGGGCTCGACGAGCTGACCCTGCTCATATGCGACCGGATCAGAAGGCTCCAGTCGCCACCGGCGGATAAACGTCTCAGAGGCCGCCTTCTGCTCGTCGAGCCCGTAGTTGACCCTGTCGATGGTGAAGTACCCGACCCGCGCATCCGCATGACGCGGCCGCATCGGCTCGCGGGGAAGCAGAACGAGTGACTGGTTCATCTCCATGGAGATGGTGTTCGCCTGTTCGTCGGAGGGTGGATTCCCTGCGTCGTATGTCAGCGTGTGCCTCAGGTTCACGTTCAGCGGGTAGCTGCGGACGCGGCCGATGAAGCTTCGGTCACCGTCCAGGCGCCTCACCTGGTAGCTACGTCGCTGCGCTGGACGAAGTCCGGAGATTGCCGGTGTGTCACCCTTGAAGAAGTCGGTCACGTCGATGATGGAGCCTGCATCGCCGGGACTCCGCGCTTCGATATCGAAGGCACCTAGAATCGGCGCGAAGTAGTTCGACTCCACGGAGAGTGCGATGGCGAGCGTGTCATCCGCGACGGCCTCGCCCGAATACTTCCGGAGCAGGACCCGATCGTCGGCTCGCTCGAACCGTACCATCTGCCGATTGACCGCGGCCCCTGCCGGCAGAAAGCCACCCATCCCGGCCTGCACCCCCGAGACCCGACTGATGAGGAGCATGTCCGCGTCGAGTAATGAGTCCGGGATCTCGAAGTAGAGATCGCCCTCGTCACGGTGGACGGTGAAGAGCCCCTCGTCCGATTCCGCGTCTGCGGTCAGTTCAACGTACTCGTCTCCCTCAGACACCTCTGTCGGCGGAGAGATGGGCCGAGGCACCGGATCCGAAGCGGGCGCGGACGAACACGCGGAGACTGTGATTGCGAGGGCAAGCACGAAGAGCGCAGCAGCGTGACGCAGGTAGGGCATGGCAGCCAGGGTCGAGACGTGAACAGGCCCCGGAGCTACGTCGGTCGAGCTGTTCCTACTCGGCCGTGCTGACCCGGGCTTCGGTCGGAAGCGAATAGAGATGGACCGTGATGGCAATCGCGATCAGGAGGAGCAGCGTGACGGCCCACAGGCGGCTGATCAGGAGCACCCCCGAGATCACGATGAAGACCCAGAGGGTTGCCACCGAGGTCGCACGAACACGATTCGAGATCGTTCCATGCTCACGGTAGTCCCGGAGGTATCGCCCGAAGAGGCGGTTCTCATGCAGCCAGCGCTCAGCCCGCACAGAACTCCGCGCAAAGCACCAACCTGCGAGAAGCAGGAAGCACGTCGTCGGCCACAATGGAACGAAGATCCCGATGACGCCCAACCCAACACTGACTGCACCTACGGAGAAGTAGACGCCTCGGCGCACCGGGCCGGGGAGCTTGGCCGCTACCTGCTCGGCGCTCTCGTGGTCTACGGGGCAGTCCTGCTGCATACGGTCGATCGTTTCCTGGGTCAGGCCGGATCAACGGTCCGGGTGTCGATCATCAAGTATACTGGAGGGACTTCCCCTCCGGAATGCGTGTGGCGACGCACGACTCAGTCGGTCGCGTACTCCTCTCGCAGCCTCGTCTTCTGGACCTTGCCCGTCGCCCCCATCGGCAGTGAGTCGACGAAGATGACTTCGTCGGGGAGCTGCCACCGGGCGAGCGATCCGGCCAGGTGCTCGAGGACAGCTTCTTTCGTCGGCTGCGTCTCCGGAGCTGGAACCGCAATGAGAAGTGGGCGCTCACCCCATGTGCTGTCCGGGACGCCGATGACTGCGGCCATCGCGATATCAGGATGACCCATTGCCATGTTTTCGACGTCGATCGAGCTGATCCACTCGCCACCGGATTTGATGAGGTCCTTGGTACGATCGGTGATCTGGACGTACGCCTCGCTGTCGATGGTCGCTACGTCTCCCGTCGGGAACCATCCGTCATCGGTGAGCTGCATTTCGTCGCTTTTGAAGTAGCCGTCGACGACCCACGGGCCACGGGCCTGCAGCTCTCCGAATGCCTGGCCGTTGTGCGGCAGGACTTCGCCGTCCTGGCCGACGATCCTCAGTTCGATCCCGTACGGCGCGCGCCCCTGCTTCGTCTGGAACGCTGAGCGTTCCTCGACAGGCCAGGTCCGGTGCGCAGGCAGGAGGGTGTTTACGGCGCCCAGCGGGCTGGTCTCTGTCATGCCCCATCCATGTCGGAACTCGATATCGAACTCACCCTCAAGCGCCCCGATCAGGGACTGGGGTGGGGCTGCACCACCGAGCAAGACCATGCTCAGCGCGGAGGGGGCCCTGCCAGACGCGCGCCAGTGCTGGATGAGGCTAAGGAAGACGGAGGGCACGCCGGCACAGAAGTTCACCTGCTCGCCCTCCAGAAGTTCTGTCAGCCCTTCGGCGTCCATTCGTGGGCCCGGCATCACGAGTTTGGAGCCGGCGGCGGCCGCGGCGTAGGGAAGCCCCCAGGCGCATGCATGGAACTGGGGCACAATGGGAAGCACGCACGTATCTCGACTCAGGTTGAACACATCTGGCATGGCCACGCCCATCGCATGCAGGACGGTGGACCGATGCGTATACAGCGCGCCCTTCGGATGGCCCGTCGTTCCCGACGTGTAGCAGAGTGCCGCCGCATCACGCTCGTCGAGGGACGGCCAGTCGCAGATGCCGGGACAGGTCTCGATGAAGGCATCATACGACACCGCATTTGGAAGCGATGTCTCCGGCATGTGCTCCCTGTCGGTCATCACGACGTAGAGCTCGACGTTGCGGAGCTTGTCCGAGATGGCCTCGGCGAGAGGTAGAAAGGTCGTATCGAGCAGGAGGACCCGGTCCTCCGCGTGGTTCATGATGTACACCAGCTGCGTCGGATGCAGGCGTGGGTTCAGTGTGTGGCAGACGGCCCCCATTCCCGAGATCCCGTAGTACGCCTCCAGGTGGCGCTGCGTATTCCAGCCGAGCGTCGCGACCCGATCGGACGTGCCGATTCCGGCTCCTGTCAGAGCTTCTGCAAGCTGCTTGGAGCGGCGGAGAACCTCTGCCCACGTCGAATGCACGATCGGACCCTCGACCGTGCGTGTCACGATTTGCTGGTCTCCGTGCACGCGACCCGCATGCTCCACCAGACTCGAGATGAGTAGAGGGGTGTCCATCATGCGGCCGCGCATTCGATGCTCCCGGATGAAAATCGGCTGTGGACTCGGGCAGGGCAGCAACCTAGGCCGCTGTCCGAGGGACGGCTACACTTCCAGCCCTCCCCCAACACGCTCGAGTGAGACATGTCTGACGCACTACTTCTCGAAGAGATGACGTGGCCCGAAGTCGAAGCTGCGATCACGGATGGGATCACGACCGTCGTCGTCGCTGTCGGGGCCGTTGAGCAACACGGGCCTCACCTTCCACTTCTGGTCGATGCGGTTCGTGGGGACCGCCTCGCAGTCGAGGTAGCGGGCCGTCTCGGCGGTGCTCTCGTTGCACCCACGATCCGGATCGGGTGCTCCGAACACCACATGGGCTTTTCGGGCACGCTGACCCTGCGGCGTAGCACGCTG
>JAKMDG010000460.1 GCA_022428035.1 Longimicrobiales bacterium | reverse complement strand
GGTGAAGCCACACCCGTCGGTCGGATGGTCACGGTCCCGATCGCGATCGAGGGTGTCCCCTCTCTGGAGGGCGCGCCGTCCTACCGCATCGTCGGGGTGGTCAGCGACGCGCGGACAGAGGCGCTGACCAGCCCTCCACAACCCGAGATGTACGGATCCATCTGGCAGGCCGAGGGCATGTCGGGGCTCGGCTACTTCGCCAAACACCTCATCGTTCGCAGCACTGGCGATCCACGGACAACAGGCGGCGCCATACAACGGGCTCTGCGCGCCCTGGAACCCACGGTCGTCATCGAAGATGTGAAGACACTGGAGACGGTGCGGAGCGAATCCGTCGCCTCTCAGTCACTGCTCGCGGCTTTGATATTTGCGTTCGCCATCGTGGCTTGCGCACTGACGATGGGAGGGCTGTACGGCATGCTCTCCCTGTCGACGGCGTCACGCCGACGAGAACTCGCGATCCGCACCGCGGTCGGGGCCGACCGAAGCGCTGTGCTGCGGCTCGTGCTCAGAGACGCTCTACTCGTTGTCGCGACCGGGATCTCGATAGGACTGGTTTCCTCCCTGGCGCTTGGCAGGGTCCTCGATGCACTTCTCTTCGGGGTCGCCCCAGTAGACCCGATCACCTTCGTCGGGATGGGTGCGGTCCTTTGCGTAGTGACCGTCCTC
Organism: Longimicrobiales bacterium; assembly: GCA_022428035.1. Taxonomy (GTDB): domain Bacteria; phylum Gemmatimonadota; class Gemmatimonadetes; order Longimicrobiales; family Gaopeijiaceae; genus UBA2589. Next base: position 1,544 of record JAKMDG010000460.1, on the reverse strand, counting down.
GCGTGCTGGGCACCCACGCGCCGAGCGCTCGCCGCCGATCTTGTCGGGGGGCTCCGGAGCAGCAACTGAGCCCTGGGCTGACTTTCTTTTAACGGCGACTGATCTCTACGGGTCTACACTGCACACGAACGACCCGGGACGATCATGAACCATATCGCAACGCCCTCCGGCGCCATTGCAGCGCCACTCCGGCTAACGCTTCTGACGTTGGCCCTCTCCGCACTCTCCCTGCACGCCGCGCCCGCTGAGCTCGCCGCGCAGGAGGGGACCATCGCGTACAGCCACACGGTCGAAAACAACTTCGAGATTCCCGACGAGATGCGGGCTCGGCTCGAAGCGCGCGGTGGGCGAGGCGGTCGAGGAGGGCCGGGCGGCGAAGCGCCACGGACACGGACGAGTGAGGTCCTCCTTCTCTTCAATTCCACGCACGCGCTGATGAAGCCGGTACCACGCGAACTCCGGGCGGGCCGGCGCGAAGCGGCCGGCCCCGGTGGCGGCGGCGGGGACCGCGCTGCGGCAATCGCGCGGCGCATGCGGCAACGGTCCACGGCCCGCGGCGACCAGGAAACGCTGATCGAGTCCTACACGGACTTCGCGACAGGCACGACGGTCGAGTCCCGGGAGTTTCTGGGCCGCACCTTCCTCATCGAAGACCAGCGCCCGGGCATCGAGTGGCGACTAGGCAGCGAGCAGGCCGAGTTCCTGGGCTATGTCGTCCTCAAAGCCACTGCGGTCCAGGACAGTACGACGATCGAAGCCTGGTTCACGCCGCAGATCCCAGTCATGGGCGGGCCCGCATCATTCGGCGGTCTACCCGGCATGATCCTGGTGGTCTCGGTGAACGACGGGCAGGAGCAGTACTCCGCCACGCAGGTGTCGCTGTCCGCGGTCGCGGAGGATGTGATCGTGGCGCCGTCCGATGGCGATGAGGTGACGAGGGAGGAATACGAACGGATCGTCGAAGAGAAGCTCGAAGAATTGCGGACGACTCGAGGGGGGATGGATCGATGAAGGGTGGAGACATGAGGTCTGGAGACATGGGGCGTGGAGCCATGAGGCGCAGAGCCATGAGGCGCAGAGGCATCGAGGGTGGAGCCGTGAAACTCGGAGCGGTCAAACTCGGAAGTCGCGCAGTCGCAATCGCGGCAGCTTTGGCGCTGACGATCGCCGCCGCACCCGCCGCAGCACAGGACGGCTACTCCGTCCACGGTCGCGTAGCCGGCGCGGACGGTGCAGCAATCGACGGCGCCATGGTCGTGGCGCTCGCACTGCCGGACTCCGTGCTCACGAAGTTCTCGCTGAGTGATGGTGGCGGGCAGTTCACGCTGACCCGGGTCCCGGCGGGTGATTACCTGCTACAGATCACGATGGTCGGCCGCGAGACCATACGTCAGCCGTTCACCCTCACCGACTCGAATCTGGACGCGGGCACGATCGCTCTCGAGGTCCTCGCGGTCGACATGGACGAGCTCGTGGTCAGCATCGAGCACGTGCCGTTCGTGAATCGCCGAGACACGCTTGCATACAACGCGAACGCCTTCGTC
>JAKMDG010000431.1 GCA_022428035.1 Longimicrobiales bacterium | reverse complement strand
GCCGGGCAGGGACGTGGAGGAAGACGTGATGAGGGCCGGAGTCGGTCTCGACGGGGTCGTGGCGGGCGCCGCGATCGTTCCGAACGGACGAGTAGCGTTCGCGAGAGCGAGGCCGCCGAGAATGCGAGCTCGGATACAGCGGATGGAGGGGACTCCCTCTCGGCTGCGTACGATGCGCTGCGCGCGGCCCTGACCGACCTTCGAGAGGCGGGGCGCGAGCCGGTCCGGGACTCCGACGTGAAGCGGAAGATGCTCGAGGCAGATTCGGGATTCGATGAAACTGAGCTCGGTTTCCCCAAGTTCAGCCGCTTCCTCGCTCAGGCCGAGGAGCACGGAGCCGTGAGCCTCGTACGCACGGAAGCTGGCAACGTCGACGTGTCTCTGGCCGAGGGATACTCACCTCCGGTAGCGACTGGGACGGTTGATCAAGCCGAAGAAGCGGATGAGGTCGATTCGGACGGCCCGGATGCCAGCATGGATGCGGGGGAGGAGCGTGGAGACGACGTGACCGAAACGGTAGCAGTCGAGGAGCCGACGGTTGTCGAGGAGAAGCCGGCCGACCGAGGTTGGTTCGGGCTTCGATTCGGTCGCAGGGGCACGACGCGGCGGCGCGGTGGTGAAGCGCCTGGTCTGTTCGAAGGCCAGGGCGTGAAGGCGACGAAGACCTCTGGCACGTCGGAGCCGGTTTCGGAGCCGACTACGAGCCCGATGGATTCCGCACCCTCCGAGAGCGAAACACCGTCGCGTACCGCTGCAACCTCCGCTGCTGCGGTGTCAGAGGGTGCCGAGCCGACTGCTCGGGATGGCGCTGCTGAAGGGGCTTCGTCCGAGACCGCTGGCGACTCGGTGCCCGAGGTGCCGGTGTCCGATCTCGCGCTTCCGTCCGAATCCGGTGCCATTGCTCGCTACCTCAGCCATCGGTACAAGGGAGTCGGCGAGAAGACAGCCGAGAGTCTGGTTGAGGCTCTCGGTGCTGATCTCTTCCGCACCATGCACGAAGACCCGGATGCGATTGCGAAGATTGTTCCCAAGAATCGCGCGGAGCAGGTTCTGGAGGCATGGCGGGCCGATTACGAGCGACGGTCTGCTTCCCATCGGGGTCAGGGTAGTGGAGCCAGCGGCAGCGGCGGTGGACGCGGACGGTCGCGCGGTCGAGGCCGGGGCTGACCCGACGGACCCCGTCGGAGCCAGTCTCAGGCCGGAGGACACCGGAGCGCTGCGTGACGTGCGCCCGGTCGATCCTGCTCACCTCGCTCAAGCCGTGGGCGTAGACGACGCGCGATACGGACATCGCCTGGATCAGGTGCGGCTCGCGCTGGCAGAGGGGCCTGCTGTATCGGATCGAGATCTGGTGGTGACGGGACGCGTGGGTGTCTCGGCTGCGGCGGACTGGCCGCTCCGGTTCTATGTTGCTGGATGTTCCGGCGTATCCGCGCCATCGGCCCGACCTTCCGCCCCTGAGTCCGAATGAGTGACCCGACCTGGATCTCCGTGCTACCGCCCGTCCTTGCGATCGCTCTGGCCATCTGGACGAGACAGGTCTACCTGTCGCTCGCTGGCGGTCTCTGGTTTGCGTGGACGATTATCGCGGGGTGGAACCCGCTGGCTGGACTGGGCCGCGCCATTGATGGCACGGTGGCCGTGTTCGGGGAGGCTGGAGACGCTCGGGTGATCATGTTCACGCTGGTGATCGGTGCGTTGATCGCGACCGTGGAAGCATCCGGAGGGGTGCGTGGCTTCGTGAACCTGCTCGAGAGAAATCACTGGGTTGATTCGGCGAAGAAATCTCAGTTGCTCGCGTGGGCTACTGGCATCGTGATCTTCATTGAATCCAACATCACAGTGCTCGTGGCGGGATCTGTCTCCCGCCCGCTGTTCGACCGATACAAGTGCTCGCGTGAGAAGCTGGCTTATATCATCGACTCCACGTCCGCGCCGATCTGTATCCTGATCCCGATGAACGCCTGGGGCGCGTACAACCTGGGTATTCTCGAGGGCCTCGGGGTGGAGAATGCGCTCGGTGTGTTCCTGCAGTCGATCATGTACAACTTCTACGCGTTCGCCGCGGTCATCCTCGTGCTCGTCGTGATCCTGACCGGTCTGGACATCGGCCCGATGAAGAAGGCCGAAGAACGAACCAGGGGTGGTCAGCTGCTCTGGCCCGATGCGACCCCGATGATCGATGAAGAGGTGCTGTCTCCACCGCCGCTGGAAGGGGTCGAGCCGCGGGCGCGGAACATGTTCTTCCCCATCGCTGCCATGGTCCTCTTCATGCCGGTTGGCCTGTACATAACGGGCTCTGGTGCTGTGGCGAATCTGGGTGTCGACCTGACCTTGCAGGCGATCCTTGCTGAAGGATCGGGCTCGACCAGTGTCCTGTGGTCCGTGATGTTCGGTCTTGCTGTCGCCTGGGTCATGCTCAAGGCGCAGGGGATCTTCACAGTCGAGCGACTCGTGAAGGTCGGTCTCAAAGGGGCGGGTGCGCTGGTCCCTCTGGCGCTGATCCTCCTGCTCGCGCTCGCGCTCGGCGACGTGATCCAGGAGCTGCGGACCGGCGAGTACGTGGCACAGGTGACGGCGGGTACGATGCCCAACTTCATCTACCTGCCTCTCGTTTTTCTGGTCTCTGGCGGTATCGCCTTCTCGACGGGTACCAGCTGGGGGACCTTCGCGATCATGCTTCCGATCGCGGTTCCGGCGGCAGCGACGCTCGGGTTACCGCTTGCTCCGGTCGTAGCCGCCTCTCTCGCCGGGGGCATTTTCGGTGACCACTGCTCTCCCATTTCGGACACCACGATCATTTCATCGATGGCGGCAGCGACGGATCACATCGACCACGTTCGAACTCAGCTGCCGTACGCGCTGACCGGTGGGGTGATCGCGACAATAGGCTTCGCTCTGCTGGGAGCAACGCTTTAGTTCTTCGAGGGTACAGGTTGCCAAGTCTTTTCCCGAACATTCAGAGGCGTTCCAGATACCGCTGATGCCTTGTCGTTGGTGGGTCTGAGGATCTGTACGGAGTGTCACTTTGAACATCATCGTTTGCATCAAGCGGGTACCGGACACGGAGGCTCGAATCCGCGTGGATGGGTCCGGCGCCGGTATCGACAAGACCGGTATCAAGTACGACCTGAGCCCCTATGACGCGTTCGCCGTCGAGGCGGCGCTGCGGTTGAAAGAAGCGGCTGGCGAGGGGGAGGTGACGCTCCTCACTCTGGGTGAGTCCTCGTCCCAGGAGACGCTTCGCAAGGGACTCGCGATGGGTGCCGACCGGGCTGTGTTGCTGACAGGGGAGGTCACGCTCGACGGACTCGCCACAGCGAAGACCCTGGCGGCCGAGCTGGAGGGCGTCGAAGCCGATCTGTTCCTCCTCGGCATCAAGGCCGCGGACGACGACCAGCAGCAGGTCGGTCCGATGGTGGCCGCTCTGACTGGGCGCCCGTGCGTATCTGGAGTCTCCTCCTTCGAGGTCAACGGTAGCACGGCGACGTGCCACCGTGAGGTCGAGGGTGGGAGCGAGGTCGTCGAGGTCGATATGCCCGCGGTCCTCTGCATGACCAAGGGTCCGAATGAGCCACGTCTGGCCGCCCTCAAGGGCATCATGGCCGCCAAGAAGAAGCCGCTCGAGGAGAAGCCGGCCACGGAGCATGCCTCGCGCGTTCGTCTTGCCCGCCTGTCCGAGCCCCCGGCGCGGGCCCCAGGACGGATCGTGGGTGAGGGAGCCGATGCGGTTCCCGAACTCGTCCGTCTTCTCAGAGAAGAAGCGAACGCCATCTGATCCGAGTGGGATCAGATCGGCCTTCCCCAAAGAATGCACTCAGCGGAGTAGTGAATCACATGGCGAACATTCTCGCCTTTGCAGAGCAGAGAGAGGGGCAGCTGGGATCGGCTGCTCGTGAAGCCGTATCGGTTGCTGCGCGTCTGGCCGAAGCCGCCGGTGGTGCGGCTCACGCCATCGTACTCGGTGGCCCCGGAATTTCTTCGGTCGCGGCAGGCCTCGGAGCTTATGGGGCGACAACGATCTCGGTCGGGGAGCATGATGCCCTCGCCGACTACAATCCCGAATCGTGGGTCGCACCGATCGTGGATCAGATCCGATCCGGCGACTACGCCGCTGTGATCTTTGCCGCGACGACGCTGGGCAAGGACCTGGCACCCCGCGTGGCTGCGCACCTCGATGTTCCCCTGGCCTCAGATGTGACGGAGGTCGAACTGTCGGGCGGTACCGTTTCGGTGACTCGACCGGTATTCTCTGGGAAGGCCTTTGCGAATCTGGAGATTGAGGCCTCGCCGGCGCTGGTTTCGATCCGACCGAACGTCTTTCAGGCTACAGAGCAGGATGCCGTTGGTGAGGTGTCCACCTTTACGCCCGACATCGATGTATCCGCGCTGCGTGTACGCGTGATCGACAGAAAGAGTGCGGCGGAAGGATCGGTTGACGTCTCTGAAGCCTCTGTGGTCGTGTCCGGTGGTCGTGGCATGAAGGACCCGGAGAATTGGGGCCTCCTCGAGGAGCTTCGTGAGGCACTCGGCTCGGACGCAGCCCTCGGCGCGTCACGGGCCGTAGTCGACGCCGGCTGGCGTCCGCATGGTGAGCAGGTAGGCCAGACAGGGAAGACGGTCGCGCCGAAGCTGTACATCGCGGTCGGAATCTCGGGTGCTGTGCAGCACCTCGCCGGAATGCGGACAGCGCAGACGATCGTGGCGATCAATCGCGACACGGATGCACCGATCTTCGGCGTGGCCGACTACGGCATTGTCGGCGATCTGTTTGACGTGGTGCCGCGCCTGACCGCGGAGATCGGCGCTCTCAAAGCCGGCGACTAGGCTGTGGGGCGGCCCCCCAGGACCGGAATCGGATCTACGGGCCGCCCCCATCGCCAGACTTCAAGGTGCAGGTGTGGGGCCGTGACGATCCCGCTCGCTCCGCTTGCGCCGATTGCGTCACCTGTGCGCACGCGCTCGCCCGCGCGCACGTCGATCGCGGACAGGTGGGCGTAGATCGACATCAGTCCATGGATGTGGTCGATCCAGATCACGTTTCCAAAGCCACTCATGGTTCCGGCGAAGCGGACGGTCCCGCCCGCGATGGCATGAACGCGTGTGCCGGTGGGTACATCCAGATCCACACCCCGATGCACGTCCGGTCTCAGTCCCAGGAATCGGAGGCCGAATCCGGAGGTCATGGGTGCTTCTACGGGCCAGCGCGGCAGGTGGCAGGCGGAGAGCGTCAGGCCCAAGAGGCCCACGACGACGGCCGCACGGTGCCGTCGCGTTCGAGTCACGTGCCGCCGGTCTCGAGCGACGCCGGTCCCGTGTCCAGGAGCATGACCGAGACCTCCTGGCCGATCTCCACGCTGTCCCGTTGCGGCGGGATGATAGCCAGGCCGTCAGCGAGCGCGAGACCGCGAACGAGCCCCGACAGCTGCGGGCCCGTCAGTCGGGCCTCCGCACCTCGTTCACCTTGTGTCACGGCGACCCGCTGGAAATAGGTAAGATCCGCAGGCGTCGACATTCGCTCCACCGCGGTGCAGGTCACAACACGGCGATAGACCCGCTGGTGTCCGGCGAGGCGCAAGAGGTAG
>JAKMDG010000380.1 GCA_022428035.1 Longimicrobiales bacterium | reverse complement strand
ATACATACGATCAGCCCTGCAAAGAAGCCGGGGATCATTTCATACAGGTCATAGAAATCCGCCTTGAAGAGCCGTACCCAGGCGACCGTGACTACGAACCCACCGATCATACCCGCGATCGCGCCTTCCCGCGTCGTGCCCTTCCAGAAGAGCGAACACAAGACAACCGGAGTGAACGCGCACGCGATTCCCGACCAGGCAAAGAGCACGAAGTCGAAGATCACACGCACCTCGAGGAGCGCGACCACCAGACCGACAGCTCCGATCACGACAGTGACGCCTTTCCCCATCATCGACAGTGTTCGCTCCGAAGCAGTGGAGCCAAGGGCCTTCTGTACGACGTCCCGGACCACGACGGACGAGGCGAGAATGAGCAGCGAGTCGACCGTCGACATGATGGCCGCAAGCACGACGACCAGGAAAATTCCGGTGAAGAACGCCGGGAAGAACGCCGCGCTCATTTCCGGGAGGATTGTCTCGGGGTCCAGCAGCCCCGGAAACAGCGTCCGCCCCGCCATACCACCCAGAACCGCGCCCACATCGAATCCGATGACGCAGAGCACCGCCCAGAAGCCGCCGTTGACGATCTGCTTCTGGTCGCGCGCTGCCATGAAGCGGGTCAGAAGCTGCGGAGATCCCAGAAACGCGAGCCCGATCGCAACCGAGCCCGCTACGCTGATCACCCCCGCCAGCGTCAGGCCGTACGACCCCATCGGGTCGAGTAGCGCGGGATCCTGCATGCGTAGGTTCGCGATCATCTCGCCCCAACCGCCCGCGTTCGCGATCCCCACGAAGGGGAGCGTGATCAGGCAGCCGAGCATTAGAACACCTTGAAGGAAGTCCGAATACGCGACCGCCTTGAAGCCCCCGACTGTCGTGTAGAAGAGGACGATCCCAAGGCCGATCCAGACGCCCGTCGTGTAGCCCGTCCCCAGGAAGGAGTCGAAGGCTTTACCCGACGCGGTGAGCTGTGCGGCGGTGTACGCCATCACCATGCTGAGAATGATGATCGCGGAGATCCAGCGGAAGGCGTTCGAGGTGTCCCGAAAGCGTTCGGTCAGATAGTCGGGCACCGTGATGGCGTCGTAACGATCCGTGTACTCCTTGAACGGCCGCGCCACCCAGATCCATGCGCAGGCGACACCGAGCACCTCGCCCATGATGATCCAGAAGGCATGCACACCGATTGCGTACCCCATACCGGTGAGCCCGAGGAGCAGCCAGGCGCTCTCACCCGTCGCATTCGAGCTGAAGGCGATCACCCACGCCGGCAGTTTCTTCCCCGCGACATAATAGCCCTTCAGGTCACCCGACTCGCGACCTCCCCAAAAGCCAATCGCGAGCAGGATCAGCAGATAGCCGATGACGACGCCGAGGATCGTAGCTGAGGTCACCGGTCACGCCTCCGAGCCAGCATGAAGGCGACTTCGAGTCCAAGGCCCAGGCCAATGGACACGATCAGGAGGATCCAGGCGTCGAGGGGCATGATCAGGGCTCTCCAGCGTAGGTGAGATCGGCACAGCATCATCCTGCACGAGCTACGCCGAGCGATCATCATGCCGGTGGGGGATGGGACCGAGCAATGCCCACGATCGGATGCACCCCATCCCCTCCTGCGGCAGATCCATGCCCGCATGCTCATCGAAGCGTTGGCCTAGGCCCCGGTCGCCCCGGCCCACGCGACGCTCACAACACAGCCGGCTACCGCCGTCCAGCGGCCTTCAAGGTCTCCCAACAACGCATCCGCTTCCTGTGCGTCGGCTCGCTGGTGGACCGGCTGCGCTTCGAATCGTGTGCCCTCGAGACCGATCTCCACGTCGAGAGGGTCCAGCCAGACCCCCGTACACGGAAATACGGCCTTGTGGATCGACTCCTTGGCGCTAAACCGGACGAGACCGTGGACGGGCGCTGGGTCGGTCTGCTCAGCGCTCGTAAGGATCAGCCCATCCGTACCGGGTGGCAAAGCCACACCCGATTCGACATCGATGCCCAGGCACGAAACATCCGATGCACGCGCAACCGCGGCAGCCACGACGTCGCCAGTGTGGGTGATCGTTCCAACCACCCCGTCGGGCCACACGGGCTGTCGATGTCCACCGACTGGAATGGCTACGGGCGCCCAACCCATCTGAGCGAGGGCGAATCGTGCAGTAGCCCGGCCACGCGCGAACTCGTCGACACGCTTAGGGACTGCACGCCGAATCGCCTCTCGCTCCTCAGCTTCCAGTTCCACGTCCGTGGTGTCGAGCCCCCACACGGCGACCGAGACCGCGTCGGGTAACAGACCCTGAAGCAGGTCACGCACCGTGATCCGCTGGTAATCCGGATCCGTCACGAGCAGTTCCTAGG
>JAKMDG010000371.1 GCA_022428035.1 Longimicrobiales bacterium | reverse complement strand
ATGTACCGCTGATCGTCATCCCGTTCTCTGTCAGGGCCTCCCGGTACTTGTTGTTGACCTCGAATCGGTGGCGATGACGCTCCGAAACCTCGTCCGCCGCGTAGATCTGACGAGCGCGACTGCCCTCTGCGAGTGCGCACGGATAGGCGCCGAGGCGCATCGTACCGCCCTTGGTCGTGACCTGAAGCTGCGAGTCCAGCAATGCAATCACGGGATGCGGCGAATCCGCGTCGAATTCCGTCGAATGAGCCCCCTCCAGACCGCAGACGTTACGGGCGTACTCGATCACCGCGCACTGGAGGCCGAGACAGATCCCGAAGAACGGTGTCTTCTGCTCCCGCGCCCATCGGATCGCCTGAAGCATGCCTTCCACTCCCCGCGGGCCGAATCCACCGGGGATGAGCAAGCCGTCGTATCCCGAGAGTCGCTCGACGCCCTCCCCTCCGGTGAAGGTCTCGGAGAGGACCCAGTCGATGTCGACCTTCACGTCGTTGGCGATGCCGCCGTGGATCAGCGCTTCCTGGACGGACTTGTACGAGTCCACAAGTTCGGTGTACTTGCCGACCACAGCGATCTTCGCCTGGCCTGAGGCCGGGTGCTGCACGCGCCGCACCATGTCGGTCCAGGGTCCGAGATCGGGATCGGGAAGATCCGTGAGTCCCAGCCGCTTCATGACGACTTCGTCGGCTCGCTGGCGCTTCAGCGCAAGCGGCACCTCGTAAATCGTGGACAGGTCGGGAGATTCGAGCACTGCATCGGTTTCAACGTTGGTGAACAGCGCGATCTTCCGCTTGATCTCCTTGGACAGCGGCTGTTCGGCGCGGCAGATCAGGACTTGGGGCTGGATTCCGATCTCCATCAGCTCTCGCACCGAATGCTGGGTCGGCTTTGTCTTCAACTCACCGGCGGCTGCCAGATACGGTACGAGGGTGAGGTGCACGAAGATCGCGTTCTCACGGCCGACATCGACGCGGAATTGTCGAATTGCCTCGAGGAACGGAAGTGATTCGATATCACCTACCGTGCCACCGATCTCCGTGATGACCACATCATTGTCCGCGGACAGACGACTGATCGCGCTCTTGATCTCGTCCGTGATGTGCGGGATCACCTGAACCGTCGAACCGAGATAGTCCCCTCGGCGTTCCTTGTTGATGACGTTCTGGTAGATCCGGCCGGTCGTGATGTTGTTGTTCTGCGAGAGCGACTCATCGATGAAACGCTCATAGTGGCCCAGATCGAGATCCGTTTCGGCACCGTCGTCCGTGACGAACACCTCACCGTGCTGGTACGGCGAGAGGGTTCCTGGATCCACGTTGATGTAGGGATCGAACTTCTGCAGGGTCACACGAAGGCCGCGCTCCTTGAGGAGCCGACCAATGGAGGCGGCCGCGATGCCCTTCCCGAGGGAAGACACCACCCCGCCCGTCACGAAGATGTACTTGGCAGGTCGCGTGTTGTTGTCGGTCATGAGGTCAAACGGGGGTGGGATGGTTGAGACGACTCAACTGCTGTTCCATGCGAACCGCGTCCGCGGGTGTGTCGACGCCCGGGGCGGCAGATCCTACGACGGAGACACCGATCCGCATGCCGGCTTCCAGAGGGCGGAGTTGCTCGAGCATCTCGAGCTGTTCCAGGGGCGATGGGGCCATGGCCACCCATTCCCGCAGCGCTGCACGCGTATAGGCGTAGAGGCCGATGTGCCGCAGAAATGGCTCACTCACGAGATCCGCTGACGAGGGCGTTCCATCGCGACGGTGAGGGACCTTTGCCCGCGAAAAGTACAGAGCGCTGCCCGAGGCTGAGCGCACGACCTTCACGACCGAAGGGCTCTTCCAGGCCTCTTCGGTCAGAAGCGGCGTCGCACATGTGCCGATCTGCCATTCGTCGTTTCGGACCAGTTCGATGGCGCTCTGCAGGTGGTTTTCCTGAAGGAGTGGCTCGTCGCCCTGCACATTGGCGATGAACTCGAAGCGTCGATATCGCGGCAGGTCAGCGACTTCAGCGACTCGGTCCGTACCGGACGGGTGGTCTGGGGAGGTCATCTCTACCG
>JAKMDG010000369.1 GCA_022428035.1 Longimicrobiales bacterium | reverse complement strand
ATCCGACCCAAAGGAGAAGGACTGATCGTAGTAGAGCTCCTGGAGGCTCGCGAGGTTCCGCAGGTCAGACTTCATGGAAGCGACGAACGCCCGCTCCCTTGTCGCGGAAAACTTCGGAATTGCGATCGCGGCGAGGATGCCGATGATCACCACGACGATCAACAGCTCGATGAGAGTGAATCCATCGTTGGGACGCACCATCATCCGAACTCCGCTCTAGAGTGTCTGAACTCAGCTGATAGGGTGCCCTGCGCCTCAGCTCAGGGCACCCTACCGGCGCTGCACCTCCCCCGCAATAGGCAGGGGAGCCTAAACAACTGCCATGGTCATCCGGTACAGAGCGTCACACCCGCATTGGTCGGCGTGGTGGGCGAGGTGGGAACAGTGATCACCCCGTAGTAAAGGGCGCAGCCCTCGCCGGCACCTAACGCGGCGTGCGTCGATGCACCCGCCCAGCCGTTGCCGGCATTTATGGTAATCGCGGTGGTCACGCCAGTCGAATTCGTGAAGGAGAGATCAGCGTGCGTAGCAGAGTAGGTGTACGTGTCTGAGTAGTAGATCTCCTGCTGGCTGGCCAGATTCTTGAGATCAGACTTCATCGCCGCGAAATAAGCCTTCTCACGCGTTGCGCTGAACTTCGGAATGGCGATCGCCGCCAGGATGCCGATGATCACGACTACGATCAGCAGCTCGATGAGGGTAAAACCCTTGTTGTCCCGCATGTTGATTCCCCAGGGAAGAGTGGTCCGCATTACTTCTCGATCGAAAAGTGCAAATTGCAGTCCAAGAAGAGGCTAGCCAATTCAAGCCATTGCCCGACAACAGCTTAGGCACCTGTAGTGCCATGCCTGCTGGGTCTGGCGGCAGGCATTATGCGCGGCCTTTTGCAATTATTTTGCATCTTGCACGTTCTCTCCGCTCCTCATCGAGCCCCGCCGTGACGCAAGATTCTTCTTCTGCCTGCTTTCATGGCCAACACGACGACTCGAGTGCGAGGCGTGGTCAGCGAGCAGACCTGTCGATCGTCAGCTCTCCTCCGATCCATGGGCCGGGGCTCCGTCTCGATCGACCGAAATGGACGCGAGTCGCTCATCCGTGTCCCAGAGGGCGACGGCTGGCGCCATCCACGGTTTGGCTTTGCGGCCGAAGGTGTTGTACTGGACGATACAACGAAGAGCAGACACGCCATCCTTCCAGCCAATTTTCTTACCTTCGTCGTATGAGCGTCCGTCGTAGCTGATCGGGAGTTCGAAGATCCGCGCCCGAGCCTGAGCGAGCCGCGCCGTAAGCTCCGGTTCGATTCCGAACCGGTTGGCGGAGAGCGGCAGGTCCTGGAGCAACTCGCGGCGGATCATTTTATAGCACGTCTCCATGTCCGTCAGGTTCAGGTCCGTGAACATGTTCGACAGGAGCGTAAGGAAACGGTTTCCAACCGAGTGCCAGAACAGGAGTACTCGATGAGGACCTCCCAGGAACCTTGACCCGAACACAGCATCGGCCTTCCCGGACAGGATTGGTCGAAGCAGCAGGGGAAACTCATGCGGATCGTACTCCATGTCCGCATCCTGCACGACAACGACGTCTCCCGTCGCGTGCTCGAAGCCGGTCCGCAGAGCTGCCCCCTTCCCACGGTTCCGGTCGTGCATGATCAGGCGATCGATGAGTGACCCCGTGAACTGCGGAAGGAGGTCCCGGGTCCCGTCCGTCGATCCGTCGTCGACCACGATCACCTCTAACCAGAGCGGTACCTCTCGAACGCGTCGGAGCAGTGTCGCGACGGTACGCACCTCATTGAAGACCGGGATCACGACCGTTAATCGAACTCGATCCCACGCGAGGTCGTCGTCGGTAATGCGCCGGCGATGGTCTGGGGGGTAGTCCATCATGCGTCGATCCCGTAGCGGTTCAGCTTACGATAGAGGGTGGAGGGGTCGATACCGAGGACTTCGGCAGCTTTCGTCTTGTTGCCGCCCTCAGCCTGCAGCACCCAGAGGATGTACGCTCTCTCTACGACGTCCATGGTCGGATTGGGCGAAAGGTCGCGGGCAACCAGCCGTGGCGGCGGCACCTCTCGTACGCGCTCGGGAAGTGCGTCCAACGCAATCTCGGACCTCTTGGACACCACCACCGCTCGCTCCAGTGCGTTTTCGAGCTCACGAACGTTACCGGGCCAATCATACTCGACGAGCGCAGTCATAGCCGCCTCGCTGAGGGTGTAGTGGTCTTCACCATTCGGGGTGGTACCGGCGCGCTCAAGGAAGTACCCCGAGAGTAACGAGATATCCTCGCGTCGTTCTCGCAGCGGTGGCATGCGCAGCTGGATCACGTTGAGGCGATAGTAGAGGTCACTCCGAAATCCCCCACGGGCGATCTCATCTTCGAGATGACGGTTGGTCGCAGCGACGATCCGCACATCGACCGGAATCGCCTTGGTCGAGCCCACCGGAATCACTTCTCGCTCCTGGATCGCCCGAAGAAGCTTTACCTGAGTCGAAGCACTCATCTCCCCGATTTCGTCGAGAAAGAACGTACCCGCACCCGCGGCGACCAGCAGTCCATCCTTATCCTTCACCGCACCCGTGAACGATCCCTTGACGTGCCCGAACAGCTCACTTTCCAGAAGGCTCTCCGGCAAAGCCCCACAGTTGATGGACATGAACGGTCCGTCCGAGCGCTCCGAGAGCGTGTGGATATAGCGAGCTACTACCTCCTTGCCGGTCCCACTCTCTCCCGAGATCAGCACCGTCGAATCCGTGACCGCAACGGTCTCCGCCAGCTCCAGAACCTCGATGAAGCCGGGTGCGACACCCTTCGGCCGCCCGATGGTGGGACGATCGCGCCGTTTGATCTCCTTCTTGAGCCTGCGGTTCTCGACCCGCAGGCTTCGGGCTTCAGCAGCGCGATCACAGATGGCGAGTAGCTCATCGTTGGCGAACGGCTTCTGCAGGTAATAGTAGGCCCCCTGGTTCACGGCCTGTACCGCCGACTGAAGGGAGGCTTGCGCGGTCATCAGAATGACCGAGATCTCGGAGTCGACCTCGCGCGCCGCTGCGAGCACCTCCAGCCCGGTGGCGCCGGGCATGCGTATATCCGTCAAGACGATGTCCGGTTTCTCATCGTTGAGAGCCGCTAGAGCCTTGGGTCCAGAATCGGCGACCACGACGTCCCAGCCTTCACCCCGGAAGAGGATCTCCAGAGTATCGAGAATCGCGGTCTCGTCATCGACGAGAAGAATCTTCACCTACACTGTTCCTGTCGGGGGAAGCCCGGCACCCCCATGTGCACCGGGCAGAAAAATCACGAACTGGGCCCCACCATCCGGCCCCTTCTCCACGAAGGTCACCCCCTCGTGCGCTTCGACTGCGCGATGCACCACGGCGAGACCGAGTCCACTACCCCCTGCCTTCGTCGTAAAGAAAGGATCGAAGATTCGCTCCCGTTCCTCATCGGTGATTCCGGGCCCAGAGTCGGACACAGAGAGCCGGATCGGGTGCTCGATATTCGTTCCACGGGGCCGCCGCCGATTGGCCTCGTTCTCCAGGGTCACGAGCACCCGTCCGCCTTCACCTGCTGACTGTGCGCCGTTGAGGATCAGGTTGAATAACGCTCGATGGATGAGATCGGCGTCTCCAATTATCTGGATCGGGCCGTCTTCGATGTCGGCCACGACCTCCACTCCGTTCAGATCGGGATGCTGTTTGACCAGAAGCAGGCAGCCCCGGACGATGTCGAACAGGTCGATGCGCTCCCGGGCGCTCATTCCCAGACCCGAGTAGTCGAGAAACTCCGAAAGAAGGCGACTCAGTCGGTCTGACTCATTCAGCACAAGCCGCTCGAGAACGTTACGGTCACGCTCGTTGAGTCGCGTCCCACTCAGTTGCTCAACCGCGCTTCGGATCGAAGCGAGCGGGTTCTTGATCTCGTGCGCCAGGGAGGCCGAAAGCGTAGCCACCGCCTCCAAGCGCTCGGTGCGGACCTTGAGCGCGCCCAGGCGCTCGAGATCTGTGATGTCCTGAAACAGGGCCGTCGCGGACGGCATCGAGTCGTCCCCGCGTCGCAGCAACGTGGTACTGACACCAAGGCGCACTGGCGATGGTGTGCTCGAGGTCGTCACCTGACCACGGAAGATGGGCATCCCATCGTGGATCGCCTGCCGCAGCATCGCTCCCAGGTCGGGCGCGATCCGGTCGAGTTGCTCGAAGACCGGCCGCCCGATACAGCGACTTAGATCGTACCCTAACAAACTGTCGGCCGCAGGATTGGCGTAGGCGAGCCGACCGTCACCATCCACCGTGATCACGCCGGTCGTCAGGTGCGCGAGGATGTCGCCCGTATCGAGCCGCAGCTGCGCGAGTTCCGACGCCACAGCCCCCAGAGCCTGCCCTGCCCGACGGAGGCGGTCGCCGAGAAAACCAGTGACGAGCGCAATCGCAGTGAACAGGGCGATCCGGAGTCCAACAAAGATGCTGAAGGTTTCCTGGTATCCCCATACGAGGTCAGCAAAATAGAGAATGCTGGCCAAGGCCCCGATCAGGACGCCGCCGGGAAGTGGCAACAGCAAGGCACCCGCAGCGATGACCAGGATGTACACGGAAGCAAAACCGCTATCCGGGCCTCCGGTCACGTGCACGATACCCGTAACAATCAGAGCATCGAGCACCACCTGAGCATACAGGAAGTTCTCACCGGGCTCGCGTGCCGTGATGTGGGTGTACCAGAATGACAAGACGGTCACACCGGCGGCCGAGATGAACATGGCCGCCGCCAGGAGCGTGTCGGACGGCTGGGCCTCAAACCACAAACGAACCGCGGCCACGAAGATGCCCGTCACCAGCGTAAGACGGCCCATGTAGAGCCACTGCAGCAGGTTTCGGGGTCGAAGCAGAGGCTCGCTCGCGAACAACCGCAGGCGGGTCAGGGATCGCTCGCTGGCGGGCTCAGCCACGTCGGCGGGCTCTTGGCTAGGGGATTCCGAACCCCGTAGTCAGGGACTCGACCAGTCTCGATAACAGTATCCCCCAATGCTCGCACAATGCAATAGCCATGCCTTCGCATCATGCAAGTCAGCTCAAATCACGCGGGCTGACCAGAGGTTCTGGCTCCCCGAGCAACGGGCGTCCAGATTCCCGCATGACTCTCCCTCATCGTCTCGTGGGCGCGGCCCTCGTCTTGTCCGTACTGCTGCCCGTCCATCGGCTCCTCGATCCGGCTCAAACCGGGCCCGCCGGTGCTGCGACGAGAGACACGGCTGAGGCCGCCTGGCTTCTGGGCCTGTCGGGTGCGTTGATCGTGCTTACGCTCGCATGGGTAGCGATGCGCATGCAGCCGGGTGTGGGGCGACCTGCACGGACGCTCGAGTACGTCTGGCACGCCATACTTCGACCGTCACCCAGAGCGTTCGCAACCGCGACGGGGGTTCTTGCATTTCTCGGGTCGGGGAGCATCGCGCATTGGGCGCACGGGCGAGCCCCGACGACCGTGGACGAAATGGCGCAGCTCCTCCATGCGGCCCTGCTCGCTCGCGGGAGCATGACGCTCCCGAC